>PKWQ01000169.1 GCA_003133265.1 Acetobacteraceae bacterium | reverse complement strand
TTCTGGATCCCGATCCCCGCCGGCTTCTCCAAGCTGCTCAACAACGTGAAATACAACTGGTCCTTCAACGCCGAGCCGGAAGCCAACGTGAAGGGTCGCTCCATCCCGATCCCGCGCGGCANNAGTTCGGCAATCGCGGCTGGTCGTATGAGTCGGTGCTGCCCTACTTCAGGAAATCCGAGCATTTCGAGGGCGACGGCGACGAGACCCGCGGCACCGGCGGACCGCTGAACGTCGCCCATATGCGCGAGCACCACGAGGTGCCGGATGCCTTCATCCAGGCAGCGCAGGCCGAGGGATGGCCGCGCAACAAGGACTACAACAACGGCCAGCAGGAGGGGTTCGGCTATTTCCAGGTGACGCAGAAGAACGGCCGACGCTGGTCGACCGCGCGCGCCTTCCTCGACCCCGCGCGCGGCCGGCCCAATCTGCGCGTCGAGACCAACGCGCNNCCAGAATGGCCAAAATCAGCAGGCGCGCGCGGGGCGGGAGGTAATCCTCGCCGCCGGGGCGGTGCAGTCGCCGCAGATCCTGGAACTGTCCGGCATCGGCCGGCCGGAGCTGCTGCAATCCTTCGGCATCGAGGTGAAGCACGCGCTGCGCGGCGTCGGCGAGAACTACCGCGACCACTACGCGAGCCGGATGAACTGGCGGGTGAAGCCGCCGGTGACGCTGAACGAGCAGACCCGCGGCCTGAGCCTGGCGAAAGAGGTACTGAAATACTTCACCGCCCATCGCGGCGTGCTGACCTACACCGCCGGCATCGTCTACGGGTTCGTCAAATCCCGCCCGGAACTGGTCGAGCCCGACATCCAGTTTCATTTCGCCCACGCCAGCTACGCCTCCGCCGCCGACCGCACGCTGGACAAAGAGCCGGGGATGACGGTGGCCACCTACCAGTGCCGGCCGGAATCGAAGGGCAGCATCCATATCGGCGGCGCCGATCCGCTTGCCGCCCCGCTGATCCGGCCGAACTTCCTGGCCGAGGAACTGGACCAGCAGGTGCTGATCGCCGGCATGCGGATCGCCCGGCGCATCGTCGGCAACGCGACGATGGACAAGTACCGCGCCTATGAGATGAACCCCGGCGAGGCGGTGCAGACCGACGCCGAGTGGCTGGATTTCGCGCGCGGCAACGGCCAGACCACCTATCACACCATCGGCACCTGCAAGATGGGGCAGGACCCGATGGCGGTGGTGGACGATCAGCTGCGGGTGCATGGCATCGCCGGGCTGCGGGTGGTCGACGCCTCGATCATGCCGACCCTGACATCGGGCAACACCAACGCCCCGGTGATCATGATCGCCGAGAAGGGCGCCGACATGATCNNCGCCGTCGCCGCCGAGGCGCGCGCCTGCACGCTCTGCGCCGCGCATCTGCCGCTGGGGCCTCGGCCGGTGTTCCGGGTCTCCGCCACCGCGCGGCTGCTGATCGTCGGCCAGGCGCCGGGAACCAAGGTGCATGCCACCGGCATCCCCTGGAACGATCCCTCCGGCGACCGGCTGCGCCTGTGGCTCGGGATGGACAGGACGCTGTTCTATGACGAGAGCCGCATCGCCATCATGCCGATGGGCTTCTGCTATCCGGGCCGGCTGGCCAACGGCGGCGACGCGCCGCCACGGCCGGAATGCGCCCCGCTGTGGCACCCGAGGCTGCTGGCGCTGATGCCCGACATTCGCCTGACGCTGCTGGTGGGCGGCTACGCGCAGGCCTACGCGCTGGGCAAGGGCGCGATGACCGAGCGCGTCGGCGCCTTCCGCGCGCATCTGCCGCGCTATTTCCCGCTGCCGCACCCGTCCTGGCGCACCGGCGCCTGGGAGCGCCGCAACCCCTGGTTCACCGCCGAGGTGCTGGCGGCGCTGCGCCAGGCGGTGGCCGAGGCGCTGCTGGTTCAGTCCATTTCCGATTCCAGGAGAGAAATATCTTCGTCGGAAAAGCCGAAATGATGCGCGATCTCGTGCACCAGCACGTTGCGCACCAGCCGGTACAGGTCCTCGCCGGTCTCGATCCATTCCAGCAGGATCGGTTCGCGGTACAGGAAGATCAGGTCCGGCTGGCGGGCGACATCCTCCACGCTGCGCTGGGTCAGCGGCGTGCCGCGATACAGCCCGGTCAGTTCCCAGGCGTTCTCGATGCCGAGTTCGTCCAGCGTCTCGTCGTCGGGCATGTCCTCGACGGCGATGCCGACCCCGCGTACATGCATCGCCAGACGGGTGGGGATCGCGGACAGGGCACGCTCGGCCAGTTCGGCGATGTCGTCGGTGCCGGGCGGAGTGCCGAAGCTCGGCGGGGGTGAATAAGATGCGCTCATTGGGCTAGAAGGAACCGGACCTTCGCCCTGGGTCAAGCCAAAGGAGAGTACAGGTAGCTATGCGGCCGACCCTCAACGACAAGGAACGTGCCGAACTGTCCGAACTGGTGCCAAGCTGGCGGCTGGCCGAGGACGGCAAGTCGATCCATCGCAGCTTCCGTTTCCGCGATTTCTCCCACGCCTGGGGCTTCATGAGCCGCGTCGCCCTGCTGGCGGAGACCCACGGGCACCATCCGGACTGGTCGAACATGGATAATCAGGTGGCGATCGTGCTCACCACGCACGATGTCGACGGGCTGACGGACAAGGACGTGACGCTGGCGCTGGCGATCGACGGCCTGCTGTCGTGATGAACCGGCAAGGCCGCGCCCTTGGTATGGTTGGGAGATACCCGCACTGAGATGGAGATCAGCTTCCCCGAACGCGCCCTGCTGATCCGTCGCGCCGCCGTCCGGCTGTGTCTGACGCTCGGCTGGGCGCCGCTGCATGAGGTGCCGCTGCCGAACGGTCGGCGCGCCGACATCCTGGCGCTGCGCGCGGACGGCGGCTTCGCCTGCATCGAGGTGAAATCCGGCCCGCGCGATTTCCTGACCGACAACAAATGGCCGGACTACCGGGAATTCTCCGACGCGCTGTTCTTCGCCGTCGATTCCGACTTCCCGCGCGAATTGCTGCCGGCGGAAACCGGCCTGATCGTCGCCGAGGGGCTGGACGCGAGCCTGCTGCGCGAGGCCCCGGCCCATGCGCTGCCGAGCGGACGGCGCCGGGCGCTGACGCAGCGTTTCGCCCTGCTCGCGGCGGCGCGGCTCACCGCGGCGGAAGACCCCGTGAGCTGGGCCGCCGTGCGCACCGCCTTCAGGGTGGAGTGACGCTACTGGACGATCGTGGCGTGGCCGGGGGC
>PKWQ01000032.1 GCA_003133265.1 Acetobacteraceae bacterium | reverse complement strand
AGCGCGTGTCCGGTGAGCCACCTGTATTTCGGCACGGGGTTCCTACGCCGATAGGCGTGCTAAGCCGCTGATCTGGTTGGCACCGCGGGGGCACCGGATGGCGCCGGTTTACAATCCTGACCAATATCCACAGCATTCCACAGGCGTTCGCTGGCTTTCGCACCTGATCCAGCAGGAAGGGGACTCGCGCCTTCACGGCCAAATGGCGACGGTCGAATGATGGGATCGTCGGTTGCGTGTCCCCGCAACCACCTTTACCGAACCCGAGAACAAAGCAGAACCCATCACAGCGGCACTCCCTGTAGTGCCGCTGTGATTGTTTGCGCCCGGGTTCAGCCCGAGCCGCACCATCGCGGCGATCTCTCCGACCAACTCGATATCGAAGCCACCCTCTGCGGCCGGCGTCAGCGTAACCCGCTCGACCAGGCCGCGGATCAATTCCAGCGCCTCCTGGCTGTCGTCACGTCGAAGCGCCTCCGACAGAGCCGCCATCTTGTGTGAAACGGCGTGGGGTCCAGACGCCGATCGGCGCGCTAAGCCATTGATCTGGCTGGCATCGCTGGGGTCACCGGATGGCGCCGATTTACAATCGGTGCGCTTGGCAGTCGTTCGACGCACCTGAATGATGTCGCGGTTGCGTCAGGCCTCGAGCGGTGGCTGGCCCAGCCGGACCAGCCGCCGGACGGTCGTGTCCCCGGTGGTGGTGTAGGAAGCCGCTAACTGGCCTGCCGGAGCGACCGTCCAGAGTCTGGCGCCGGTAGGCCAGTTAGCGGCCACCGCGGTGATCTTGGGTAGGGTTGGGTTGTCGAGACCTGCAACCTGAACCTGGAGGACCACCACGATGACCGAGGATAAGATTGCCCTTCGCGCGCTGCTGGAAAAGGGCTCTGACACAACCTTTCTGCGCGAGATGATTGGTTTTGCCGCCGAACGCCTGATGCAGCTTGAGACGGGCGAGCTATGCGGCGCCGGGCACGACGAGCGCAGCGAGGCCCGGCGCAACCAGCGCAATGGCTATCGTGACCGTGACTGGGAGACCCGCGCCGGCACCGTCGAACTGCGTATCCCCAAATTGCGCCGTGGCAGCTACTTCCCAGCCTTCCTCGAGCCCCGCCGGATGGCCGAGAAGGCCCTGACAGCGGTCATTCAAGAAGCCTATATCCAGGGTATCTCCACCCGTTCGGTCGATGATCTGGTCAAAGCGCTCGGCATGGAGGGGATCAGCAAGAGCCAGGTCTCCCGCCTGTGCGGTGAGATCGACGAGCGGGTGCAGACTTTCCTGACCCGTCCGATCGAGGGCGAGTGGCCGTATGTCTGGCTCGATGCGACCTACATCAAGGCACGGCGCGACCACCATATTGTCTCGGTGGCGGTGATCGTCGCCGTCGGCGTCAACACCGACGGGCGCCGCGAAGTGCTCGGCATGACAGTCGGCCACAGCGAGGCCGAACCGTTCTGGGTGGAGTTCCTGCGCAGCCTGGCCCGGCGCGGGTTGCGTGGCGTGAAGCTGGTGACCTCGGATGCCCATGAGGGGCTGAAAGCCGCCATCACCAAGGTGCTGAGTGCGACCTGGCAGCGTTGCCGCGTCCACTTCATGCGCAACGCCTTGGCCTATGCCGGCAAGACCCAGCGGCGCCTCGTCTCCGCCTGGGTCGGCACCGCGTTCGCCCAGGACGACGCTGCCGCCGCACGCAAGCAGTGGCGCGAGGTGGCCGACCAAGCACCGCCCCACGCGCTCAACGCTTGCTTTCCATATTGAACTGAAACAGGCTCTGCCCAACCGCATTCCTGGAGGGACCGCCCGATGTCACCGCGCATCCTGTTGGCCGTAAGCCTGGTGTTAGGGCTGGCGGCGCCAGCATTGGCCCAGCAGAAACCGCCGGTGAAGATCGCCCTGATCGAGGACAAGACCGGACCGCTGGAGGCCTACGCCAAACAGTCGATCGTCGGGTTCGCGCTCGGTCTAGAATATGCCACGCACGGCACCAACACCGTCGCCGGGCGGAAGCTCGTGGTGATCGAAAAGGACAGCCAGGCCAAGCCCGATGTCGGCCGCAACCTGCTGGCCGAGGCCTATGGCGACGACAATGTCGACCTCGCGGTGGGCGGCACCAGCTCCGCCGTCGCGCTGGCCATGCTGCCGGTGGCGCAGGACTACAAGAAGCTGTTCATCGTCGAGCCGGGGGTGGCCGACAGCATCACCGGCGACAAGTGGAACCGCTACATCTTCCATACCGCGCGAAACTCGACGCAGGACGCGATCTCCAACGCGCTGGCAATCGGCAAGCCGGGCGTGACCATCGCCACCTTGGCGCAGGATTATGCCTTCGGCCGCGACGGCATCGCCGCCTTCCGCGAGGCGCTGGCCGCGACCGGCGCCAAGCTGGTGCACGAGGAATACGCCCCGCCCACCACCACCGATTTCACCGCCCCGGCGCAGCGCATCTTCGACGCGCTGGCCAAGGAGCCGGGGCGCAAGATCATCTGGGTGCTGTGGGCCGGCGGCGATCCGCTGTCCAAGCTGAAGGCGCTGGACCCGGCGCGGCTCGGGATCGAGGTGGCCACCGGCGGCAATATCCTGCCCGCGCTCGCCTCCTACAAATCGTTCCCTGGGATGGAGGGCGCGACCTACTACTATTACGGCATCCCGAAGAATCCTATCAACGACTGGCTGGTGACAGAGCACCAGAAACGCTACGGCCAGCCGCCCGACTTCTTCACCGCCGGCGGCATGGCGGCGGCGTTGTCGGTGGTGGCGGCGCTGGAGAAGACCAATGGCTCGACCGACGCCGAGGTGCTGATCGCGGCGATGGAGGGCATGTCCTTCGACACGCCGAAGGGCAAGATGACCTTCCGCCGGGAGGATCATCAGGCGCTGCAATCGATGTACAGCTTCAAGATCAAGGTCGATCCGGCGCTCGCCTGGGCGGTGCCCGAACTGACGCGGGAATTCACCGCCGATGACATGAAACTGCCGATCCGCAACAAGCGCTGACATATGAGCGGGTCCGCGCTGGCGCCGATCCTGGAGACGCGCGGGCTGAGCATCCGCTTCGGCGGGCAGATCGCGGTCGATCAGGTGAGCTGCGCGTTCCATAGCGGCACACTGACGGCGATCGTCGGGCCGAACGGCGCGGGCAAGACCACCTATTTCAACCTGATTTCCGGCCAGTTGCGCGCCACGTCGGGCGATGTGTTCCTGCGCGGGGCGCGCATC
Organism: Acetobacteraceae bacterium; assembly: GCA_003133265.1. Classification (GTDB taxonomy): domain Bacteria; phylum Pseudomonadota; class Alphaproteobacteria; order Acetobacterales; family Acetobacteraceae; genus PALSA-911. The sequence goes on along the minus strand of PKWQ01000032.1, from coordinate 12,112 downwards.
ACCGGCATGGCGGCGCCGCTGCGCGCCCGGCGCGGGCTGGGGCGCGCTTTCCAGCTGACCAACCTGTTTCCCGATCTGACGGTGCTGGAGAATGTGCGGCTCGCGGTGCAGGCGCGCGCCGGGATCGGGCTGCACGCGCTCGGGCTGGCATCGGACCATGTCGATCTGATCGAGCGGGCGCGCTTCTACCTGAACCGCGTCCGGCTGACGCCGCGTGCCGACGCGGCGGCGGCGGCGCTGAACCACGGCGACCAGCGCAAGCTGGAGGTGGCGATCCTGCTGGCGCTGGAACCGGCGGTGTTCATGTTCGACGAACCGACCGCCGGCATGAGCGTGGACGAGGTGCCGGTGATCCTGGACCTGATCGAGGCGATCAAGGCCGACGGCGACAAGACCATCCTGCTGGTCGAGCACAAGATGGACGTGGTTCGCCGTCTGGCCGACCGGGTGATCGTGCTGCACCAGGGTGCGCTGGTCGCCGACGGCGAACCGGCGGAGGTGGTGGCCTCGGCGATCGTGCAGGAAGCCTATCTCGGCGTGCGCAGGAGCGAGGCCGCGCATGGCTGAAATCCCGCTGCTGCGCCTGTCCGGCGTGCATACCCATATCGGCCGCTACCACATCCTGCACGGCGTCGATCTGGCGGTGCGGGAAGGGCGGCTGACCGTGCTGCTCGGGCGCAACGGCGCCGGCAAGACCACGACGCTGCGCACCGTCATGGGGCTCTGGAAGGCAAGCGCCGGCAGTATCGAATTCGCCGGCAAGCCGATCCAGGCCATGGCAACGCCCGACATCGCCCGGCTCGGCATCGCCTATGTGCCGGAGACCATGGGCATCTTCTCGCAGTTGACGGTGCGCGAGAACATGGTGCTGGCGAGCACCACCGGGCGCTTCGAGGAGGCGCGGCTGGACGGGGTGGTGTTCGCGCTGTTCCCGGTGCTGCGCGAGAAATGGCATAGCGCCGCCGGATCGCTGTCGGGCGGGCAGAAGCAGATGCTGGCGATCAGCCGCGCCATCATCGAGGAGCGCCGCCTGCTGATCGTCGACGAACCGACCAAGGGGCTGGCGCCGGCGGTGATCGAGCACCTGATCGACGGCTTCCAGAAGCTGAAGCAAAGCCGCGCCACTATTTTGTTGGTAGAGCAGAATTTCCACATGGCGCGCTCATTGGGCGACGACGTGGCGGTGATGGATGACGGGCGGGTGGTGCATACCGGCCCGATGGCCGATCTGGCTGCCGACGAGGCGTTGCAGGAACGCCTGCTGGGTCTGTCGCTGGCGAGCCACCAATGAGCGGCCTGTTGCTCAATGCCCGGCGCATCGACTGGGCCGCCTATCTGGTGCTGCCGGTGCTGCTGGCGCTGGCGCTGCCGGCGATGAGTTTCTCCACCTGGATCACCCTGACCGTCGCCGGCGCGGCGATGGGGATGATGCTGTTCCTGATGGCGTCCGGCCTAACGCTGATCTTCGGGCTGATGGACGTGATGAACTTCGCGCACGGCGCCTTCGTCACGCTGGGCGCCTATCTGGCGGTGAGCGTGCTGGGCCGGCTGTCCGGCTGGATCGAGGCCGACAGCCTGGGGCTGAACCTGCTGGCGCTGGCCGTCGCGGTGCTGGTGGCCGGCGCGATCAGCGGCGGCGTGGGGCTGGTGTTCGAGCGGATCATTATCCGCCGCGTCTATGGCTCGCACCTGCGGCAGATACTGATCACCATGGGCGGGCTGATCATCGCCGGGCAACTGGTGGTGGCGATCTGGGGGGCCGAGCCGATGCGGCTGGCCAAGCCGCTGCTGCTGCGCGGCAGCTTCATCCTCGGTGGCGCGGCGATCGAGAGCTACCGCGTGGTGGTCGTCGTGCTCGGGCTGGCGATCTATCTGGCGATGCATCTGGTGCTGAACCGCACCCGCATCGGCCTGCTGATCCGCGCCGCGGTGGAGAACCGCGAGATGGTCGAATCGCTGGGTTTCCGCGCCCGCCGTCTGTTCGTCGGCGTGTTCGTCGCCGGCACCGCGCTGGCCGGGATCGGCGGGGTGATGTGGGCGGAGTATCAGGAACTGCTGACCGCCTCGATCGGCGGCGACATGACGATCCTGATGTTCATCGTCGTCATCATAGGCGGCCTGGGGTCCGTCACCGGCTGCTTCGCCGGCTCGGTGCTGGTCGGGCTGGTGACGAACTATGTCGGATTCCTGGCGCCGACGCTGGCGCTGGGCTCCAACATCGCGCTGATGGTGCTGATCCTGCTGTGGCGGCCGCGCGGGCTGTTCCCGGTGGCCAAGCAGTGATGCGCTTCGGCGCGCGGCTGATCTCCGGCGACAAGCCCGGCCATCCGGTACTGAGCGTGCTGCTGATCGCGCTGCTGGTGGCGCTGGCCGGCGCGCCGTTCTTTTTTCCCGGCACGCGGTCGCTGGCGGTGGCGTCGCAGATCTGCATCTTCATCGTGCTGGCGGCGAGTTACGACATCATGCTGGGCTATACCGGCATCGTCTCGTTCGCGCACACCATGTTCTTCGGCATGGGCGCCTATGGCGTCGCCATCCCGCTGGCCAATGGCTGGGTGGGCTGGGATGCGATCCTGCTGGGCACCGTGGGTGGTGTGCTGCTGGCGGTGGTGGTGGCGATCGGCATCGGCCTGCTGAGCCTGCGGGTGCAGGCCATCTTTTTCTCGATGGTGACGCTGGCGGTGGCGAGCTTCGCGCAGCTTCTGGCCACCCAGTTGCGCGGCATCACTGGCGGCGAGGACGGACTGACCTTCTCCGTGCCGCGCGTGCTCAGCCCGGCCTTCCGCCTGCTGGCCCAACCGCTGTTCGGCGTGCGGCTGGATGGGCGGGTGATGACCTACTACCTGATCTTCGCCGTCACGCTGGTTCTGTTCCTGCTGATGCTGCGCATCGCCAACTCCCCGTTCGGCAGCGTACTGAAGGCGATCCGCGAGAATGGCTTCCGCGCCGAGGCGCTGGGCTATCGCACCGTGGTCTACCGCACCCTCGCCGGCGCCCTGTCGGCGGCGATCGCGGCGGTGGCGGGGGCGCTGATGGCACTGCTGCTGCGCTATAACGGACCGGACACCACGCTGTCGTTCTCGATCATGGTGGACATCCTGCTGATGGTGGTGATCGGCGGCATGGGCACCCTGTACGGCCCGGCGCTGGGCGCGGTGGTGATCGTGCTGGCGCAGTATTACCTGCAACCGGCGATGCAGGCCCTGTCGGACGCCACCGCCGGCCTGCCCTTGCTGCCCGCGATCTTTCATCCCGACCGCTGGCTGCTGTGGCTGGGGGTGCTGTTCGTGCTGATCGTTTATTTCTTTCCGGCGGGGATTGTGGGGAGTTTGCGGGGGCGTGCGAGGAAGGGGTGAGGGGGAGGTCAAAGGGGTGACAGCTGCTCTCTACCTGCCGAAGCTTCGCATCCTCCAAACAGAATGAATTAACATTTCAAACGGACCACTCCATGGGGGCTGGTCAGGGTTGTCAGGCGGCGAGCGAATCCGTGATCTCTACCTGGGGGCAGCATAGCAGATGAAGCTGATCGACATTCATTCCCATTGGGGCACAAAACGCGGTTATCCGTTGCAGACCGAGGCGGAACTCGCGCAGCAACGTGCGACCTGGAATTCGGCGCCGAACTACCACACGGAACTTGAGATGGCCAATTACTTCAGGGCAAACAACGTCCGGGTCATCCTGGATCTCGGCTTCGCCAAGTTTGAACCGGTCGAAAAAATGCGGCGCCTGCACGATTACGCTTTCGAGACAGAGCGGGCCTACCGCGACGTGATTCTCGGCCACTGGATCCACATTGATCCGCAGCGGGAGGGCGGCGTTGCCGAATTGCGTCGCTGCATCGACAATCGCTGCGGCTTCCTCGGTTTTGCGGTTTCAAGTTCTCTGACGCCGCCCGCCAGCGATCCGGCGTTCGACCCGTTCTACCATTTGTGCATAGAGGCAGGGATCCCGGTGCTGATCTTCGTTGGCACCACCGGCCTCGGCGCGGGCCTACCGGGCGGTGGCGGCGTGCTACTGGACGATTGCCATCCGCGCCATCTCGACAGGGTGGCAGTGCGGTTCCCAGACCTCAAAATTGTCGCTGCCCGGCCGGGCTGGCCGTGGCAACCCGAGGTGATCGCGGTTCTGATGCATAAGAGGAACATATGGTACGAGTTGCACGGCTGGTCGCCAAAATACCACACGCCCGACCTCAAGCATGAAATTCCCCGCCGGCTGCAGGACCGCATCCTGTTCGGCGCGGACTATCCTCTGATGACCTACGAACGTCTGGTTGAGGACTGGAAGAAGGAGGGCTATCCAGATGCGGTGATGGAGAAACTGTTCTTCCGCAACGCCGAACGCTTCCTAGCCGAAGCGATGCCGACATGAACCTCGACCTCGACGGCAAGGTCGCGATCGTCGGCGGTGCCAGCCAGGGGATCGGCTATGGGATTGCCCGGACGCTGGCGCAAGACGGCGCACGTGTCGCCATCACGGCCCGCCGTGAGGCCGATCTGAAGCGCGCGGCGGAGACGATCACCGCCGAGACCGGCGCGGAAGTCCTGCCGATCCCGGCGGATTGCCGTCGTTTCGAGGACTGCTCTCGTGCTGTCGCCGAGGTCATCCAGCGCTTCGGCCGTATCGACGTGCTTGTCAACAACGATGGCGCGCCACCCCTCGGGGCGATCGAATCCCTCGACGACACAGCCTGGCACAAGGCGGTCGAACAGAATTTCATGTACGTGGTGCGAATGGCGCGCGCTGTGCTGCCGCACATGAAGGCCAGCGGGGGTGGCAGTATCCTGAACATCGCCGCGATATCCGCCATCCAGCCGATCGCGGGATTCGGCCTCTCGGTGGCCACCTGGGCGGGCGTCATTGCTTACGCGAAGACGTTATCGCTTGAGGTTGCGCCATACGGAATCAACGTGAACACGATCTGCCCCGGCTACATCGAGACCGGTCGGCTCAAGAAAGTCTTCGCCGCCGGCGGCGAAGATCCGCAGACGATGCACGACAAGCTCGTAGCCGAGGTGCCGATGGGACGTCTCGGTAGCACCGATGATATCGCCGGCCTGGTTGCGCTGCTGGTTTCAAAACGAGGCGGTTACATCACCGGCACCTCGATCCCGGTCGACGGCGGCTTGCTGCGAGGCGTCCGATAGGAAGGATGACAATGCAATACGACATCATGCTGCGGCCCGAACTCGCTGACCATTATCGCGCCTCTGGACTGTGGCTTAACAAAACCGTCTACCAGATCTTGAGCGAACGGGCCGCCGCGCACCCTGACCGCGAAGTCTTTGCCGACGCGCGAACCCGGCTGACCTACGGCGCCCTGAAAGACCGGGTGGAACGATGCGCCCACTATCTCCAGCGCATCGGGATCGGGTCCGGCGACGTCGTGACGATCCAACTACCAAACCAGGTGGAATTTCCGATCGTCTTTTTCGCGCTGGAGTTGATTGGCGCTGTCGCCAATACTGTCAGCGCGGATTTCCGGTCGAGAGAACTGGAATACATCCTGAAATTCTCGGGGAGCCGCGCGCTGGTCTGCGCGCGGGAATTCCGTGGCTTCAACTATTTCGCGATGGCGCGAACGCTTCAGCATGGCAACCCCGCCTTGACGCATCTGATCCTGACCGGGGGCGCGGACGAAGGGGCGTACGACCTGGACGCCGGATTGGCGGCAACGCCGCCACTTGAACCGGGACAGCGGTTCGCGGCAAGCACCGAGGCGGTATTCCGGATGGCGTTCACGTCAGGCACGACCGGCAATCCAAAATGTGTCCTGCACTCGTTCAATACGACGCTCTATGCCGTCGATCTTCTCAATCGGGACATGTTGGTCACCGATGCGGATGTCCTCCTCGTCTATCTCCCTGTCGGGCTGAACTGGGGCTATATCTGCCTGCTTCAGACGGTACTCGCAGGTGCGCGCGCCGTGCTTATGGAGCGGTTCTCTGCTCGTCCTGTACTGGAAACGATCCAATGCGAGCGCGTGACCTACATCGCAACAGCACCGGCCTCGATCGTGGCGCTGTTGAACGTTGCGGATCTCGCAACATTCGACACATCCTCCCTCCGCGTTGTCATCACCGGCGGAGCCTCGGCTGCGATCGAAACGATCCGGGGATTCCGTCAAAATTTCACGGCCCATCTCGTGGAACTCTATGGCATGCTGGAGACGGGTTTCCAATCTTACACTCGATTCGAGGATGATCCCGAGCACGTCAGCGGGACAGTGGGGCGGGCGGCCGGGGCCATACAGCTTCGGATCGTCGATGCAGACCACCGTGACGTGGCGTTCGGTGAGGTCGGAGAGCTAAGCACGCTCGGTCCGTCAGTCCATCTCGGTTACCTCAACAACGCCGACGCCAACGCGCAGAGCTTCACGTCCGAAGGCTGGTTCCGCACCGGGGATCTAGCCCGCTATATTGACCGGGATGGCAACATCCAGATCACCGGCCGCAGCAAGGAAATCATCAACCGCGGCGGCAAGAAGTTCTTCCCGCGTGAAGTCGAGGAGATTCTCTACACTCACCCGAAGGTGCTGCATGCGGCACTTGTCGGCCTGCCGGACGCCCGTTTGGGCGAGCGCAACTGCCTGTGCATCGTTCCCAAGGATGCGGCCGATATCGAACTGGACGAAATGATTTCGTTTCTCAAAGGGCAGGTAGCCGATTACAAGCTGCCCGAAGTTCTGTTTCGCTTTGACGAACTGCCGATGACCGGGACCGGCAAGATCCAACGCCATGTTTTGAGAGATCTTGTTCTAAAAAAACAGGAGGGCGAGGGCTGATCCTCTGAGGTAGGCGCATTTGATCGACCCCCAAAGAGTGATCCTCCCTGAGGTAAGGCACATTGCCAATTGGAGGGTCTGAAGATGGCTAGAAAGCACCACACGGCGATCATGGCCGCGCTGTTCCTGACATCCTCGGTGCGGATCCTGCGCCAGGCGTGGCATGAACATCGGACCGGCGTGGAGACCACCGGACCGCGCCACCATACCTTAGTCAGCGGAGCCGGTTGATTGTCAGGACGAGAACACCCAGTCATGAATCCGTCGGGCATTGGGCTCGCGCTTCTTTCGGCAGCGCTCTTCGGCGCCAGCACGCCGATCGCAAAGCTCCTGCTCGGAACGATCGATCCCTGGCTCCTCGCGGGTTTGCTCTACCTTGGCTCGGGCGTCGGTCTCGGCATCGTCATGGCGATTCGTCATATTCGCGCCGACGCCCCGACCGAAGCCAGGCTCGCTGTTTCCGATCTGCCTTGGCTTGCCGGCGCGGTGCTCACCGGGGGCGTCCTCGGGCCAGTAATGCTCATGCTCGGGCTCGCGCGGACCGAGGCGTCAACCGCTGCGCTGATGCTCAATCTCGAAGGTCTCGCGACGATGGGGATTGCGTGGCTCGTCTTTCGGGAGAACGTGAACCGCCGTCTTCTTGTCGGCGCGGCAGCGATCCTGGCCGGCGCCGTGCTGCTTTCATGGCAAGGCGGCCCCTCCGGGTTCGGCCCGGGCGCCTTGGCGATCGCGGCGGCGTGTCTTGCCTGGGGCATCGACAACAACCTCACGCGCAAGCTGAGTGCCGCTGATCCCGTGCAGATCGCCGCCGTCAAAGGCCTGGTCGCCGGACCGATCAATCTGGCGCTCGCGTTTTGGCAGGGCGCCGGGATGCCGCCAGCGTCGATTTTCACGAGTGCGACCGTGGTCGGCTTCTTCGGCTATGGCGTCAGTCTGGTGCTGTTCGTTCTGGCGCTACGCCATCTCGGCACCGCGCGCACCGGCGCCTATTTCTCGACCGCGCCCTTCGTTGGCGCGGTCCTGGGCGCCGCGATCTTCAACGAGCCAGTCACGCTGCAGCTCGCTGCGGCGGCCATCTTGATGACAGGCGGCGTCTGGCTCCACATCACCGAAGCGCACGAACACGAGCATATCCACGAGACAATAGCGCACGATCATGCGCATGTGCATGACGAGCACCACCAGCACGCGCACGGCCCGAACGACCCACTTGGCGAGCCGCATGCCCATTGGCACCAACACTTGCGCCTGACCCATCGGCACCCGCACTATCCCGACCTGCATCACCGGCATTCGCACGAGAGTCCGGACGCATAAACCTGTTGAAGCGAAGCGAGACAGCGTGATTTACGATCCTATATGCAGTGCTGGTGCCACTCTACCGGCTTCCAATGACCGAGGAAGTGGTGGAGGACGTCGCGACCAAGCTCTCCCCGCGGCATCCGGCTCGGCCACGCTGAAAGGCGTCTCGCTGTGAGCCATGCTGTGGCAATCGAGCGCCGCGGCTCCGTGGCCGAGGTGCTCCGGATCTTCCTGCGTCTCGGCTGCACCAGCTTCGGCGGACCGATCGCGCATCTCGGCTTCTACCGCGCCGAATTCGTCGAGCGGCGCAAATGGCTGGGCGAGGAAGAGTACGCCGACATCGTGGCGCTCTGCCAGTCCTTGCCGGGGCCCGCCAGCAGCCAGGTCGCGGCGACGATCGGCATCCTGCGCGCTGGCCTGCCAGGCGGTCTCGCGGCATGGTTCGGCTTCACCATGCCATCGGCTTTGGCGCTGATCCTGTTCGCGTACGGTGTGGGCGATATCGGCGATGTCGCGCAGGCGGCATGGCTGCACGGCCTGAAGATCGTGGCGGTCGCGGTGGTGGCCCAGGCGCTCTGGGGGATGGCGCGAAACCTGTGTCCTGACCGCCAGCGCGTGACCATCGCCATCTGCATGGCGCTGCTGACGCTGGCCGTGCCGTCCGCTTTCGGTCAGGTGGCCGCCATCGCCATCGGCGCCCTGATCGGCTGGATGTTCATCAAGGGGCCACCCAAGCCGGCAGTCGGCACGCTGGGGTTCTCGCTTAGTCGATACCTGGCAATCGGCGCGCTGATTGCCTTCTTCGCGCTGCTTGCCATCCTCCCCCTCGCGGCTGCGGCGACCGGCAATCACGTTGTCCAGTTGATCGACCGGTTCTACCGCGCGGGTTCGCTGGTGTTCGGCGGCGGCCACGTGGTGCTGCCGCTCTTGCAGCAGGCGGTGGTGCCGCCTGGCTGGATCGGCAATGACGGGTTCCTGGCCGGCTATGGCGCGGCGCAGGCGGTTCCTGGCCCGCTGTTCACCTTCGCTGCCTATCTCGGGACAGCGATGACACCGCAACCAAACGGCTGGCTGGGCGGGCTGATCTGCCTGGTGTCGATCTACCTGCCATCTTTCCTGCTGCTACTGGGCGTGCTGCCATTCTGGGATGGGCTGCGCCGCGTCGAGGCGATCCAGGCAGCGCTTCGGGGCGTGAATGCGGCGGTCGTCGGCCTGTTGCTATCGGCGCTGTACACGCCGGTGTGGACGAGTGCGATTATGACGCCGGCCGATTTTGGCATCGGGCTGCTGGCGTTCCTGCTGCTGATGTTCTGGCGTCTGCCACCGTGGCTGGTCGTCATCCTTGGGGCTGCGGCCGCCGAAGCCGTATCCGTGGTGGGGGCATAGCGAAGCAGCCAGCCTGCAAGAATGCCCGCCGTATGACGTCGATCATATGCGACTGGGTTGTTCGACAGTAGGTTGAGGCAAGTCACCAACGAACCGGATCGCGCGATGTCCCGCTTCTCCCTGGTTGCTATGACCGCCATGCTGACCGCGTTCGCAACCGTCGCGTCCGCCCAGCATTCCGGCATGATGGGCCATAATGCTCCGCCCGCAATTTCCTCGCCGCAAACAACCTCGTCGCAGCACTCTATTGGATCAAGTTGTGAGCCCAGACCCTAGTCTCGTCACCCGGTGATGTAAGTTGGGCGGAATGGTGGGCTGTGCGTGTGACCCGCGACGACCTCGTGACCCGACGCCGAAAGACACTCGATCGCCCCGCGGTCTGCCGCCGGGCGTTTTGTTTGGCTGCCGGTCAGGCGGGCTGCAGCGGCGTCGGGACGAGGTGGCCCGTGGCGTCGGCGGATTGGTCCAGCACCAGCCGGTCGTCGTGAAAGGCCGCGACGCTGGGGCGGTGGGCGATCGAGACGATGGTGGTGTCCGGCAGTTCGCGCTTTAACGTGGCGTAGAGTTCCGCCTCTGCCTCCGGGTCCAGGCTGGCGGTCGCCTCGTCGAGGAACAGCCAGTCCGGGCGGGCCAGCAGGGCGCGGGCCAGCGCCAGGCGCTGCTGCTCGCCGCCGGACAGGCGCTGGGCCAGCGAATCGCCATCGTCCAGCTTCGCCTCGAGGTGGCCGAGTCCGGCCTTGCGCAGCGCGTCGATCACCGCGGCGTCGGAATGTGCGGCCGCGCCGGCGGGGTAGGTGACGGCGTGGCGCAGCGTGCCCAGTGGGATGTACGGCCGCTGCGGCAGGAACAGCACGCTGCCCGAGGGGCGGCGCACCTGTCCGCTGCCGAACGGCCAGATGCCCGCCAGCGCCCGGAACAGCGTGGATTTTCCCGCCCCCGAGCGGCCGGAGACCACCACGGCGCGGCCGGGTGCCAGCGTGAGGTCGGCATGCGACAGCAGGCTGCGCCCGTCCGGCAGGGTGAGGGTGAGATCCTCCAGGTGCCATGATCCGTCGTCGGAGGGCGGCAGCGACGGGATGGCGGTGGCGGCGGCCCGGGCCTCCTCGATGGCGGTGCGGAAGGTGGTCAGGCGGTCCACCGTGGCGCGCCACGAGGCCAGTGCGCCGTACATGTTCACGAACCAGGACAGCGAGGCCTGCACCTGGCCGAACGAGCCGGCGGTCTGGGTCAGCCCGCCGAGGGTCATGTTTCCGGCGAAATAATGCGGGGCCGCGACAATGATGGGGAATACGCTGGCCACCTGGCCATATCCGGCGATCAGCCCGTTCAGCATTTTGGTGCGCCGCATGATCGCCCACCAGTTTTCCGCCAGTGCGGCGAACCGGGTGGACAGGCCGCGATGCTCGTCGGCCTCGCCGGCATGCAGGGCCACGCCCTCCACGTTCTCGCGCAGGCGCACCAGGGCGAAGCGGAAATCGGCCTCCACGGTCTTCTGGCGGAAACTCAGCAGCGCCAGCGGATGGCCGACCAGATGGGTGACCCAGGTGCCGAAGCCGGCATACAGCAGCGCCACCCACACCATGTAGCCGGGGATCGCCCAGCCGAACAGCTTGAGGTCGCCCGACAGCGACCACAGGATAGCGATGAAGCTGAATAGCGAGACCACGCTGGTCAGCAGGTCCAGGCCCAGCGCCAGCGTGTCGTTGACGAAGTTGCGCAGGTCTTCGGCGATGCGCTGGTCGGGGTTGTCGGTGCCGAGGGGGCCCGCCTTGGCGGTGTCGCCGCCTTGGCCGTTGACGTTGGCGGTGAGGCTGATGCGGTAGTAGGCGCGGTCGGCGAGCCATTGGTCCAGCAAGTATTCCGTCATCCAGCGGCGCCAGTTGATCTGCAGCCACTGGTTCAGGTAGGTGCGGTAGACGGACACCACGATAAAGACGGCGGCGATGCCGCAGAAGCCGGGCATCAGGCCGTCCGGCCCGTCTTTGTAGAAGAACAGCAGCGAGACGAAGCTGCTCCAGTCCTTGTCCTGCAGGGCGTTGTAGAAGGCGCGGTTCCAGAAGCTGAGCACTACCTCCATACCGACCAGCGACAGGTTCAGCACGATGATCGCCGCTAGCAGGCCGCGCGCGGACCATTTGTCGCGTGAGGCGTAATAGGGCGCGGCGAGGCGCCAGACGTCCTTCAGAAGGCTGAACAGGCCGCGCATCGCATGGCTCCGCTGGGCAGGATGGCCGTTAGCAGGATAACCGGAGGAATTAATGGTCCTGGCTGATCCGGCGGTCCAGCGCGGCAAGCCAGCCGGCGACGCGGGCGCGGTTCACGCCCATATTGGAATAGCCGTAGACGCTGCGGGACCAGATGATCAAGTGGGAGTCCCAGGCCATCCTGCCGGTGATTGTCCGATCCCTTGACCTCTCCCGGGGTGAAATAGGAGGCGATGTTGGGTAGGAAGGGCCACATCGGCCATGGATGAAACGGCACGTCGTGCCGGCCTGTTGCGATCGGCAACGCCTGCCGTTCGTCCCCCGCTCTTCCCCCGAAATCGTCACCGGACGCCGCCTATCCTCCCGTGGGACGGGCGCCCCGCCGCAATTGCGCGGGGATGTGAATGGGCGCCCGCGACGGACGCCGTCAAAT
>PKWQ01000179.1 GCA_003133265.1 Acetobacteraceae bacterium | reverse complement strand
TCGGCGCGCATCGAGACCCTGCCGCGCCGACGTCTCGGCTTGCGCTTGAACATTCCCGGCCGTGCCACGTTCTTCGGCGACGGGGTGACAGGATACACGGACCACCCGCTCTTGATGTCGGCGGAGCGCGGCGCCGGCTGACGCCGCTTTTCGTGAAGCATGGCGCTTTCCAGGGTGGACGCCGATCGATCACGGCTGCAAAGCCGGCTGATGCGCTGCGTCTTGACCAAGATCAATGCGTCGGCGCCGGCTCTGTCCAAGGCTGCGCGCCTTGATCTGGCCGATATGCAGCTCACGGCCGAACAACTGGTCAAGACATACGGACACATGTGCACCATCCGGCCGTTCGAGGAGCGCGCGCACTAAGGAGTTCGCCACCGGGCGGATCCTCGGCTCCGCGCATCCCTATGCCAGCATGCACTGCGGTCACGACTATTCGATCGAGGAAGGGGCAGAGTTATGAGCAGCTTCTGGATCGTCGTCCTCAGCGTGCTGACTGTTTATTTGACTTACAACCTGTAGGCCAAACGCATCGACCGGAACATCATCCAGGCCGACGCCAAGCGGGCGACGCCGGCCCGGATGTACATGGACGGCGTCGACTTCATGCCGACCAGCCGGAACGTCCTCTTCGGGTATCACTTCAAGGCGATCGCGGCCGCTGGGCCCATCGTGGGACCAATCACCGCCGCAAATCTCTGGGGGTGGTCGCCCGCGCTGGTCTGGCTGATCCTGGGCGTCAGCTTCATCGGCTGGGTGAGCGACTATTCCGCCATCATGGTCGCGGTGCGGAACGACGGCAACAGCCTGTCGGCGATCGCGCACCGGCTCATCGCTCCCCGCACGCGCATGATCCTGTTCGTGTTTATGTTCTTCTACCTGATGCTGCTGGCCGGTGCGTTCGTCGGGATCCTGGCGGCCACCCTGTCCGCGCGTCCGGACGTTCCGCTCGGCATCGTGATGCTCGCCTTGATGGGGCTCCTCGCCGGCCAGATGATGTACCGCTGGAAGATGAGCATTATCGGCGTCACGTTCCTCGTCGTCGCCCTTACGCTCGGCGGCATGGCGGCCGGACCGATGGGGCAGCACCAGGACGGGCACGGCGCGCTGGTAAACGGCCCGGTAGCGGCCGCCGTGGCATGGCTGAACGACACGGCGGACGGTATCACTGGCCACCAGGCGCTCTTCGCGGTCGAGGACCCGACGCTGGCGGATCCGAGGATCCCGGCGCCGGGCAAGGACGGCGTGCGCCCGACCACGCCCGCGTATGACGCGGCCACCGGCCAGATCAAGACGCTGCCGAATTACCTGCTGTGGATTGTGTTCCTGTTGGCCTTCAGCTACCTGGGGGCGAATCTACCGATCTGGCGGTTCGCGCAGCCCGTGAACTACATCGGCTTCTGGATCACGCTGATAACCATCCTCTTGAGCGCGGTGGGGATGGTTGTCGCGCCGCTCCTCGGCACGCACGACGCGGCGGGCAACCTCATCGGTGCGTTCGCGCTGCCCGCCCTCAAGGGTTTCGGCTTCGGGATCGAGGCGGGCAAGGCGTGGCAGCCGATGTGGCCGATGCTCTTCGTGACCATCGCGTGCGGTGCCATCTCGGGCTGGCACGCCCTCGTCGGCTCGGTGGGGACCGCGCGGCAACTCGAATACGAGACGGACGGCCTACCCGTCGGCGCTGGCGCTGCTGTCGCTCACCGCTGTCTCCATCGCCGGTGCCGGCGGCGGCCGGTTCGCGATGGGAGTTGGCAAGCTCGTGTACGCCGGAACCTTCGGGCTCATCCCCGAGATGTTCGGCACCGCGCTCGGGTTCGGCACGTTCGTGATGATCGTGCTCACGGTAACCATACTGGTCTTCCGTGTGATGCGCGTAACGCTCACGGAGTGGAAAGGCGACGGCGTCCCGCCGGTGCGGAACACGCATGTGTCGAGCGTGATCTCGATGGTCCTCACTCTCGCGCTCGTGCTCACCGGCACATGGGTCTACCTCCGGCAGATGTTCGGCGCGTCCAACCAGCTGATGGCGGTCCTGAGCCTCCTTGTGGTGGCTGTGTAGCTCAAATCGGAGAACCGCAACCCGACCTATGTGCTGCTGCCGATGATCTTCATGTANNCGCGGCGAACCCGAAGATGACGTGGCTCCCAATGGCGGGTGCGTGGGCCATGATCGCGGTCTCCGCACTGTTGTTTGTGGCGGCCCTCCTCATCGGGTGGGATGGGTACAAGGCCTTCCTCCGGTACGGCGCGACACAAGCGGCGAAGGCCCCGCATTCGGCGTCTCCGCCGCCCGTGGCATAAGTGGACCGGATCGTGTTAGGCGAGCGCGCGTTCGGCGAGGGCATGCACGGCTTCGAAGACGTCGCGCGCGGGCTGCCGGCAATCCGGAAGGGAAACGTGAAGCTGGAAGTTCGGCTCAGTGCGGCGCACGGACAGCCGCCTCACCACCAGCCCGGCGTGCTGGGCCAGCGCCAGCAGTGCGTCGGCGTGTGCGAGTGCCGCGGCGCTCGCGTGATGCACGACCATGCCATCGGAGGCCGCGGTTCGGCGCATTGGCAACTCCGGCGGCACGGATCGGAGCGCGTCGCGACCAGACCAGCTTACCGGGTCGAGCGCTTCGAGTTCGAGCGCCGGGGTTCGGTGCAGCATGCCTCGGACGATGAGCGTGTCGCGACGGCCGCGGCTGCGGCCGAGCGCCCACATCCAGGGCATATCGCGCGGCTCGAGGAAGATGATCACCGTCACGCTGGCGAACGGGGCCTTGCCGTCGCGGATCGCCATCTCGACCGCGGTCGAGCCCAGCCAGCGCACGCTGGTGTGCTCGCCGAGCGCCGGCAGGCCGCCCTGCATCCAGCGCATGATCGCGCAGCCCTTGCGGATGTTCCAGATCGTGCCGGCGGCGAACCAGGCGACGACCGCGACCGCCGCGATACCGACGAGATTGGTCATAATGGAGGGGATGATAGCAAGTCCGTCGCCCGCGCGTGGAGGCAGGCGCTGCGCGAATTCGTGTACGGTATGTTCGGCTATGAGATCGCCCAGCAGGCGCTCGAGATCCGCGCCTCGATGGAGACGCTGTTCATCCTTGGCGTGTTCGGCGACATGCTTGGCGTGCCGATTTTGCCGCCGTACTACGGGTTGCGCCTGCTGCCCTGGATGGTGCCGCAGATCGAGACGTGGAAACACCGTGTTCTGCGCGAGCGCGAGCTGGGCAGCGATCACGAACATCACCTGCACGGCGTTTGAAGGGAGACGGCCATGACCGAGCGGAACACGGAAGCGACAGGGAAGAACTGGTGGCAGGCCATCCGCGAGACCATCTACGGCATGGCCGCCCACGACATGAGCCGNNGGCATCCCGATCCTGCCGCCGTACTACGGTACATCATGTTCGGCGGCGGGGGCGGGGTTGGCAAGACCACCTTCTCCGCGGCGGCGGCGTATTGGCTCGCGAGCCAGGGCAAGAAGGTGCTCGTGTTTTCCGTGGATCCCCAGGCGTCGCTCACTGATATCTTCAAGCGCGACATCTTCGGCAAGGGGCCCGTGCGCATCATGGACAACCTCTGGGCCCAGGAGATCGACGCGGACAACCGCATCCGCGCGTACCAGCAGGAAATCCGTCAGAAGATCCTGGAAATGTACGGGTTGCCGGCCGTGCCCGAGAAGATCGAGCGCTACATCCAGGCGGCGAGCGTCGAGCCGGCGATGGAGGAAAGCGCGATGTTCGACGCCGTGGTGGACGTGGTCAT
>PKWQ01000411.1 GCA_003133265.1 Acetobacteraceae bacterium | reverse complement strand
CTGGTGGCGCTGATGCAGGAAAACGGCGTGATCGGCCGCGTCTGCCCAGGCGACTCGCTGGTGTTCAGCCCGCCGCTGATCATCACCAAGGCCGAGATCGACGAGATGCTGGACCGGGTATCGCGCGCACTGGACGAACTGACCGTGCAGCTCCGCCGCGAGCGGATCGACGTCGTGCGCTGAGGCGCTCGCCTCTCCCGCGTGCGGGAGAGGCGTAACTTCAGGCGGCGCTGCGTTCCAGCAGCTCGATCGACACGCTCTCCGGTCCGCGCACGAACGCGATCCGCAGGCCGGGCCGGGCCGCCGTCGGCTCCATGGTGAACTCCGCCCCCTTGGCCTTCAATTCGGCCACGGCGCTGTCGAGGTTACCGACGCGCAGTCCGAAATGGTCCAGGCCCTGATAGGGCGGCACCGGCGGCGGGGCGGTCTTGCCGTCGTTCATCACCTGGGCGATGAAGATCGAGATGCCGTCGATCTTGACGTCGACGCGCGGCTTGCCCTGCTGGGTGGTGCGGAGGATCTGCGCGCCGAACATCTTCTCGTACCACTGCGCCGTGGTCTCCGGATCGGGGCTGCGCAGGTGCATGTGGTCGTACAGGTATTTCGTCACGATTCGTCTCCTTGCAAACGCGGCTTCGGTCCGCCGCGTCGTATGGTTGCCGGTCTCAGCTGGCGCCCTGGATCACGCTGCCGAACAGCGCCCAGGTCTTGCCGGTCCATTTCTGTAGCTGCATGGCGCGGATCGGGTGGTAGTTGGTCGGGCTGGTGTTCACCTTGATGCCAGGCAACACCGTCGGCGCCACGAAATCGTGCAGGTTGGTCGCCTGCTTCATGATGTTCTCGCGCGAAAAATCGGTGCCGCACTGCTTCAGGATTTGCATCATCGTCATCGACACGCCGTAGGCGTACGTATAGTTGCCGTCGGTCACATCGGCCTTCGGCATGTATTTCGCCATGAAGGCGCGCAACTCGTTCATCCCCGGATCGTCGTTCCAGGTCGGGTCGGTCGGGTCCTTCAAGTAGGCGGCGGTGATGATGCCGACACCCTTCTCCGGCCCGGCCGGCTGCATCACCGACGCTACCGAGATCGACACGTTGGTCATGCAGTGCAGCGGCTTCCAGTTCACGTCGAACACCTTGCGGATCACCATCGCGCCGAACTTGGGCGTCGCCCCGGTGACCAGCACATCGGCGCCGGAGGCCTGCAGCGTGTTGATCTGGCTGTCGATGGTGGCGTCGGTCACCTCGTAGGTCACGGCCTTGACGACCATGCTGTCGTATTTGTCGCCCAGCACGTCCTTCACGCCGGCCACGTAGTCCTTACCGAAATCGTCGTTCTGGTAGATGATGCCGATCTTCGCGTTGGGCTTATTCGCCAGGATGTATTTCGCATAGATCTGCGCCTCGGTCCGGTAGCTTGGCGCCCATCCCATCGTCCAGGGGAAGTGCTGGTAGTCGCCCCACTTGTCCGCGCCGGTAGCGACCAGCAGTTGCGGCACCTTCTTCTGGTTACAGTATTTCTGGATCGCGCTGTTGCTCGGCGTGCCCAGCGGGTTGAACAGGAACGCCACCTCGTCCTGCTCGACCAGCCGGCGGACCTGTTCCACCGCCTTCGGCGGGCTGTAGCCGTCATCGAGGGAGATGTAATTGATCTTCCGCCCCCCGACGCCGCCCTGCTCGTTGACCATCTTGTTGAAGAACACGTCCTCCAGCTCGGCGATCGTGCCGTAGGCGGAGGCGGGGCCGGAATGCGGGTTGGTATTGCCGATCTTGATCTCGGTCGCGGTCACGCCCGGCGTGGCCTTCTGCGCCCAAGCGGTGGAAGCCCCGGCCACGGCCATGCCGGCGGTGCCCAGCATCAATGTCCGGCGTGAAACAGTCTGTCGCATGTGTCTCTCTCCCTTGGTCGGCTTTTGGACAAGTCTGGTCATGAACCACGGCTTCGCGCAACATCCACGAACAACAAGCAAACGGGGGAACGGACCAATGGCGGCGATCAGGATCGGCTATATCGGGCTCGGCATAATGGGCGGCGCGCTGGCGCGGCGGCTCATTGCCGAACATCCGTTGACGGTGTTCGACCTGTCGAAGGAACGCTGCGCCGAGTTCGCCGCCCTCGGCGCCACGGTGGCCGCCTCCCCGGCCGAGGTCGGCGCGAGCTGCGACATCGTGCTGACCTGCCTGCCGACATCGGCCAATGTGCGGGACGTGATCTTCGGCGGCAATGACGGGCTGATCCGGGGCATGGCCAAGGGCGGCCTGATCGTCGATCAGACCTCCGGCGCCACCGCCGCCACCCGCGCCATGGCGGCCGAGATCGCCGCCACCGGCATCGAGATGATCGACGCGCCGGTCAGCGGCGGGCCGCTGGGCGCGGCGGCGGGGACCATCGCCATCATGGTCGGCGGCAGCGACGCGCAATACGCGCGGATCGAGCCGATCCTGACCGTGATCAGCCCCAACGTCGCCCATGTCGGCCCGCTCGGCGCCGGGCACACGCTGAAGGCGCTGAACAACATGATGTCAGCGGCCAACCGGCTGCTGGCGTTCGAGGCCGTCGGGCTCGCGGTCGCCAACGGGATCGACGCGAAGCTGGCGGTGGACGTGATCAACAAATCCTCCGGCCGCAACAACGCCACGGTGAACGTCTTCCCCACGCACATCTTCACCGACAATTTCGAGATGAAGTTCACGCTGGCGCTGATGGAAAAGGACGTGCGGCTGGCCGCCGATCTGGTGCATGGCGATTTCGAGAAACTGACGCTGACGCCGCAGATCCTGCGCAACCTCCGCGCCGCGATCGACCGCTTCGGCGCTGGCGCCGACCTCAACATGGTGCTGCGTCTGTACGAGGCCGCCGCCGGCAAGCCGATCGCCAAGAAGCAGCCCTGACAGGGCAGCACTGGCGATTGGCCAGCACTGGCGATTGGACAGAACGGACCGGATGTCGTGCAATGGATCGTCCGAGGTGCCGGCCCGCCGGCACTCGATCCAACACAGGAGGAACTCATGGCGAAAATCCCGTCCAGCGCCGCGCGCGACCGCGTCCGCGAGACCGTGCCGAAGATGATCGAGATCACCGAGAACGTGCTGTTCGGCGACATCTGGGAGCGGCCCAACCTGTCCAAGCGCGACCGCAGCCTGATCGTCTGCGCGACGCTGCTCGCCACCTACCGCCCCGAGCAGCTGCGCGGCCATCTGGAGCGCGCGCTGGTCCATGGCGTCACCAAGGACGAGATCAGCGAGATGATCACGCATCTGGCGTTCTACGCCGGCTGGCCGGCGTCGATGACCGCCGCGAACATCGCGCGCGAAGTCTTCGAAGCCCACCCGTAACCCGCACACGCGCCATCGGAGGCAGACATGAAGGTTGGTTTCATCGGTCTCGGCACCATGGGTGCCGGCATGGTCAATAATCTGCAAAAAGCCGGCTTCGCGCTGGTGGTGAACGACATCAACCAGCAGGCGGCATCGCGCTTCGTCTCCGCCGGCGCCACCTGGGCGCCGACACCGAAGGCGGTCGCCGAACAGTCGGACGTGGTGCTCACCTCGCTCCCCGGCCCGCCCGAGGTCGAATCCGTGGCGATGGGCGAGAACGGGCTGATCCACGGGCTGAAGCCGGGGTCCGCGTATTTCGACCTGAGCACCAGTTCCCCGACGCTGATCCGCAAGATCGCCGCGGAGATGGCCAAGAACGGCGTCTTCGCGTTGGACGCGCCGGTCAGCGGCGGCCCGGCCGGGGCCAATTCCGGCCAGCTCGCGGTCTGGGTCGGCGGCGACAAGGGCGCGTTCGACAAGTTCAAGCACGTGCTGGACGGCTTCTCCGACGCGCCGTTCTATGTCGGCCCGGTGGGCGCCGGCGAGGTCGCCAAGCTGGTGCACAACTGCATGGGCTACATCACCACGGCGGGTCTCGCCGAGGTGTTCACCATGGGCGTGAAGGCCGGCGTGGAGCCGCTGGCGATCTGGGAAGCGGTGCGTCAGGGCGCCCTGGGACGGCGCGGCGTGTTCGAGCGGATGATCGACCAGTTCCTGGTCAACAAGTACGACCCGCCCAACTTCGCGCTGCGGCTAGCGCACAAGGACATGACCCTGGCGACCAATCTCGGGCGCGAGGTGAAGGTGCCGATGCGCCTCGCCAACATGGCGCTGGAGGAAATGACCGAGGCGATGAACCGTGGCTGGAGCGGGCGCGATTCCCGCTCGATGATGATCCTGCAACAGGAGCGCGCGGGCGTGGAGATCGCCGTGGAGCCCGCCAGGATCAAGGCAATCCTGGACCGCGACAAGGCGAAGAAGGGCTGAGACGACAGTAGGGCGGGTGCGAGCGATCGCGCCCGTCCCGATGCCATCATGAGCACCGATCCCCAGGAACTGCCGAAGACGATCCGCCTCGATGGCGCATCGAACATGCGCGACATCGGCGGGTGGCCGACCCGTGATGGCGGGACGGTGAAATTCGGCCGCGTGTTCCGCTCCGCCGCGCTGATGGCATTGACCGACCAGGATCAGCAACGCCTGGCGGCAATCGGTCTGCGCACCATCTGCGACCTGCGCGGAACCCGCGAAAGCGCGCAGGCGCCGTCGCGGCTGACGATCCTGGCGCCCAGGCTGCACCCGCTGCCGATCGAGCCCTCGATCGGCGCCAGCCTGCGCGACCTGCGCAAGAACAGCCAGTTCAGCGGCGAGAACGTGATGGACGTGCTGCGCAACGCCTACGTGGCCTACGCGCTGGAATGGTCGCACCGCTACCGCGCGATGTTCGCGCTGTTGTTGCAGGAGGAACCGCTTCCGCTGCTGTTCCACTGCTCCGCCGGCAAGGACCGCACCGGCTTCGGCGCCGCGCTGCTGCTGCAAACTCTCGGGGTGCCCTGGGAAGCGGTGCGGGAGGACTACCTGGCCACCAACCGGCTATGGGAGGGCGATCCGGTGCTGGCCGCCGAACTGCCGCCCGATGTCGCCGCCGTCATGCTGAGCGCGCACGAAAGCTGGCTGACCGCCGCCTTCGATGCGATCCGCGCCACGTTCGGCTCGTTCGAATGCTACCTGCAGGAACGGATCGGCATCGACGCCGCAACGCGCGCAAGGCTGCGCGCGCTGCTGGTGGAGTAGCGCGCGCCCAGTCGTCGTCATTGCCCAGTCGTCGTCGTTGCTCAGTCGTCGTCGTTGGCGACCGACCCTGAGGTGGTGCCGCCATCGACCACGATGGTCTGCCCGGTGGTGAAGCTGCCCGCCGCCGAGGCCAGGAACACCGCCGCGCCGGCGATCTCGTCCGGCTCGCCGATACGCTGCAACGGTGTTTCCCGGGTGCGCTTCTTGTACAGCACCGGGTTCTCCCACAAGGCGCGGGCGAAATCGGTGCGGATTAGACCCGGCGCGATGCAGTTGGCGCGGATCTTGTGCGGCCCCCACTCCACGCACAAATTGCGCGCCATCTGCATGTCGGCGGCCTTGGAGATGGCATAGACACCGAGCTTCTCCGAGCCGCGCAGCCCGCCGATGGAGGAGATGATGATGATCGACCCGCCCTCACCGCGCGCGGCCATCTGCGGGGCGACGATGTTGGTCAGCCAAAAATTGCTGCGCACGTTGCCGCCCATCGTGCGTTCGTACGCCTCGTCCGGGCATTCCGCGGCCGGGCCGTAATAGGGGTTCAGCGCGGCGTTGCAGACCAGGATATCGATCTTGCCCCACAGCGCATTGGTCTGATCGACCAGCGCCTGCAATTCCGCCTTGTGGAGGATATGGCAGGGGATCACCGCTGCCTCGCCGCCCTTGGCGCGAATGCCCTCGGCCACCACCTCGCAGGCATCGCGCTTGCGGCTGGAGACGACCACCTTGGCGCCTTGCTGCGCCAGACGTTCGGCGATCGCGCGGCCGATGCCCTTGGAGGAACCGGTGACGACGGCGACCTTGCCGGTGAGATCGAACAGCGATGGCATGGATGTTTTCCTCCGAATGCGGCTGCTTGCCGCACAAACTTACTCGTGAGTATGCTCGCCCCCAAGGGAACGTCAATCAGGACCGCCATGAAGCCGACACCGCGATCCGTGTATCGTCACGCAGAGCTGACGCGTCTGCTCAATCCGGCAAGCGTGGCCGTCATCGGCGCCTCGCAGCGCGCCGGCGCTTTCGGGGAACGCGTGCTGCACAACCTGAAGAACTACGCGGGCCGATATTATCCGGTGAACGCGCGATACGACCGTATCGGCGATCTGCGATGCTTCCCATCGGTTACCGACCTGCCGGAAAAAGTGGACTGCGCGGTGATCTGCGCGGCACGCGAGGCGGTGGAGGAGATCGTGCTGGAATGCGCCAAGGCCGGGGTCGGCGGCGCGATCATCTTCGCCTCGGGCTATGCCGAGACGTCCAAGGACGACCGCATCGCCCAGCAGCAGCGCCTGATTGCAATCTCCCGCGAAACCGGCCTGCGCATCGTCGGGCCGAACTGCATCGGGATCGTCAACACCAGCAGCGACGCGCGGCTGACATTCATGGAACTGACCCCGAAGATCGAGCCGGGGCCGCGTTCGATCGGCATCATCAGCCAGTCCGGCGCGCTCGGCATGGCGCTGGCGCAGGCGTCCTCGCGCGGGATCGCGGTCAGCCACGTGCTGACCTCGGGCAATTCCTGCGATGTCGACATGGCCGACTATGTCGGCTTCCTGGCCGAGGAACCGGACTGCGCCGCGATCGCCCTGGTGTTCGAGGGCATGGCGGAACCGGAACGGCTGTTGCGGGCCTGCGATATGGCCTGGGCCGCGAACAAGCCGCTGGTGGTGTTCAAGATGGCGTCCGGCGAGCAGGGCGCCACCGCCGCGATGTCGCATACCGGCACGCTCGCCGGCTCGCACGCCGCCTACCGCGCCGCGTTCCGGCGCGCCGGCGCGATCCTGGTCGATGATTACGAACACCTGCTGGAAACCGCCGCCTTCCTGGCCAAGGCGCCGCCGCCGCAGGCGAAGGGGGTCGCCATCGTCGCCACCTCGGGCGGTGCGGCGATCATGGCCGCCGACCGGGCGGAGCAGCACAACGTCGCGCTGCCGCAGCCCAGCGACGATGTGCGCGCGGTGCTGGAACAGCATGTCCCGGAGTTCGGCGCGGTGCGCAATCCGTGCGACGTGACCGCGCAGGTGCTGGCCAACCCCGCTTCCCTCGCCGCCTGCGCCAACGCGCTGCTCGGCTCGCCGGATTACGCCGCGCTGATCGTGCCGCATCCCTATTCCTATCCGCCGACGATCGCGCGCATCGCGGCGTTCGACGAACTTGCCCGCGACAACGGCAAGCCGATCTGCATGGCCTGGATCAGCGAGTGGATGGGCGGTCCGGGCATGAAGGAGATCGAAAGCTCGCGCCACGTGGCGCTGTTCCGCTCGATGAACAACTGCTTCGCCACCATGGCCGCCTGGACCTGGCGGGAGGAAAAGCGCCAGGCACGGATTGCCCCTGCCCGCCGTTTCGCCCCCGAAAGCGCCAAGGCAGCGGCCGCCAGACTGATCGGCGCGGCGCCCGGCAACACCCTGACCGAGCGCGAGGCGAAGGACGTGCTGGCGCTGTACGGCGTGCCGGTGGTCGGCGAGACGCTGGTGCGGACCGCCGACGAAGCGGCAACGGCGGCCGAGGCGCTCGGCCTGCCGGTGGTGCTGAAGGTCGAAAGCCCCGACCTGCCGCACAAGACCGAGGCCGGGGTGATCCGGCTCGATCTGAAGACGCCGGCGGAGGTGCGCGATGGCTTCGCGGCGGTGATGGCCAACGCCGCCAAGGTTGCCCCGCCGCCGCGCATCAACGGCGTGCTGGTGCAACCGATGGTCCCGGCGGGGGTCGAGATGGTGGTCGGCGCGCGCGTCGATCCGCTGTTCGGTCCGCTGGTCGTCGTCGGGCTGGGCGGCGTCCTGGTCGANNTGCGCGGGCTGAAGGGCGTGAAGCTGCTGGAGGGATTCCGGGGCTCGCCCCCCACCGATCTCGACCGGCTGGCGGAGATCGTCTGCCGCGTGTCCGAATTCGCCGCCGATCAGCGCGACGCGATCGCCGAACTCGACATCAATCCGCTGATCTGCGCCGGCGAGCGGATCACCGCGGTGGATGCGCTGATCATTCGCGCGGGGTAGGCGCGAGCGCGCGGACCGCGTCTTCCACGGTCAGGAAGACCCGGTCCCGCCCCACCTCCGCCAGCAATCCGGTGCGCTCCGCCTGGGCCCACGCACGCTCGGCGGACAGCCGGGCCAGCGCCACCGAGACCCCGCTGGCGCGAAAGCCCGCCAGTGTCTGGGTCACCAGTTGCGCGCCGGTAAAGTCGATGTCGGTCACGCCGCTGGCCTCGATCACCACCAGCCGCAGGTCCTGTTTCGCCGCCGCCGCATGGGCGAGCCGGCGGCAGACGAAGCGGGCGTTGGTGAAATTCAGCGGCGCGGCGGGCGCGAACACCAGCACGCCGGGCACGTGCTCCCCCGGCTCCTCCGCGCGTGCCGGCCACCAGACGGTGGTGCCGGGCGCGCGTGCCAGTTCGTCGCACAGCGGCCGCGCGACCATGTACAGGCTATGCGACAGCGACAGCACGATCGCCAGCAGCATGCCGCTTTCGATCGGCAGCGTGACGACCAGCAACGCCGCCGCCACGACAAGCGCGAATTCGCCGCGCGACTGATGGAAGATGCGGATGATATCCCGCAACCGGAAGATCCGTATCGCCACCGTCAGCAACACGCCGGCCAACGCCGCCTGCGGCACATAGGCCAGCAGAAAGCCGCCGAAGACCGCCAGCAGGGCGATTGCCAAGACCGCGAACAGCCCGCTCGCCTGTGATTTGCCGCCGGAATCGATGGCGATGGCAGTCAGCGGCGGGCTGGCATTGACCGGAAACGTACCGAGCAGACCCGCCAGCACGCAGCCCATCCCGACACCCATGAAGCTGGGACTGACATGCTCCTCCCCGGCCGGTGCCGAGGAGAAGGCCCGCACCACGGCCGCGCTCTGCATCATGCAGACGACGGTGACGATGAACGCCAGCGGCACCAGCCGCGCCATTTCCCGCGCATCGCTCAATGGCGGGATCGCCGGCCACGGCACGGTGGCATGGATCGCGCCCAGCACCGCGACGCCTTGCGCCGGCAGCCCGAACGAAGCCACCGCCAGTGCCGCCACCGCGATGGCCAGCAATCCACCGGGAAAGCGCGGCGCCAGACGCTCCGACAGCAGGGACACCACCAGCACCCCGGCCCCGATCAACAGCACCAGCGCATTCGTCTCCGGCAGATGCAGCAGGATGGCCTGTACCCGCTCCAGCATGGTGTCGCCGGCCTGGGGGATGCCGAGCAGGGTCGGCAACTGCAGCACCGCGATGTGCACCGAAATGCCGGCCAGGAACCCGGAGGTCACCGGGATCGACAGCAGGTCGGCCACCCAGCCCGCTTGCATCGCCCCGGCCGCGAGCAGCACCACGCCCACCATCAGCGACAGCATCACCGCCAACTCGCCATAGGGCAGCCCGGTGCCCGCCACCAAAACCGCCAGGCCGCCGGCGAAGATCGGGGCGATGGTCGAATCCGCACCGACCACCATATGCCGGTTCGATCCGAAGATCGCGTAGCCCACGGTCCCGGCCGCGAACGCCAGCAGGCCGGCCTCCGGCGGCAATCCGGCGAGCCGCGCGGTGGCCAGTTGCGTCGGCAACGCGGTCGCCGCGAGCACCAGTCCAGCCGGCAGGTCATGCGCCAGCCAGCCGGACGGCAGACCACGCAGCGAGGGGAACAGCCAGGACGGACGCGCGGACATGGTCATGCGGCGGAACCTATCATGGATTTGCCGCCGTTCCGCCGCACGGCTACAGTTTCGCCCCGCAACCGACGCGCAACGAGGCTCCGCCATGAATGCTCCCCAGCCGGCAACCGAGGCCGTCCTGCTGCGCCGCGACGTGGACGCCGTCGCCTATCTAACCATGAACCGCCCGCAGGCGCGCAACGCGCTGTCCGTCGATCTGATGACGGCGCTGGAAGCGGAGTTGGAGGCGCTGGCGCAGGACAGCACGGTCCATGTCGTGGTGATTGGCGGCGCCGGCCCCGCCTTCTGCGCCGGGCACGATCTGCGCGAGATGCGCTCCAAGCCGGATCGCGCGGTCTATGAGGCGCTGTTCAGCCAGTGCTCGCGGCTGATGCAGCGCATCGTCGCTCTGCCGAAGCCGGTGATCGCGCGCGTGCACGGCGTCGCCACCGCCGCCGGCTGCCAACTGGTCGCCAGCTGCGATCTGGCGGTTGCCGCCGACACCGCCCGCTTCGCCACGCCGGGGGTGAATATCGGCCTGTTCTGCTCCACCCCGATGGTCGCGCTGTCGCGCGCCGTCAGCCGCAAGGCGGCGATGGAGATGCTGCTGACCGGCGAGCTGATCGACGCCGCCCGCGCCCGCGAACTCGGCCTGATCAACCGTATTGTTGCTGAATCCGAGCTGGATGAAGCCGTCGCCGCGCTTGCCTGCCAGATTGCGGCGAAAAGCCCGCTGACGCTCGCCATCGGCAAGGAAGCCTTCTACCGGCAGGCGGAGATGGATCTGGCCAGCGCCTACCGTCTGGCGTCGGAAACCATGACCCGCAACATGATGGCGCGCGACGCGGCCGAGGGGATCGACGCGTTCTTGGCCAAGCGCCATCCGGTGTGGACGGGGAGTTGAGGCGGTGGCGTTAAGTAGTGAGTCAGTTTGAATGTCCGCAAAGGGTGGGGAGCGGGCTGTCCGCTATCGAGATGGCGGGTACCGAAAGCGGACACCAGCCCCAAGGGCGATGGTTGCCCAAAGGTGATCTTCGCACGGTTCGCTTGTAGGTTGGGTGCCGTGGATTGATGAGCCCTCCTCAGACCCACGCGTACTTCAGATTTTTCGACCACATCACCGCATCTACACGCTCCCGCACTGCGTAAGCCGCCGCGAGAGCAATTGCATGTTCATGGAAGATACGGGCATTCTTTACCACCTTACGGCTGAGCGCTTCTCCATCGGGCCGCTCGTTCACAATGATGATGTGTGAAAGGTCGTTTGCCCGATCCTGTCCTATCACATCCGTGATAGCCAACACGTAACGGGCAGGCACAATCCTAGAACCCTCGAGTTCTCTCGCCCGCGCTATCAACTCATGAACTCGCTGGCTGAATCGCTCATTGGCAAACTGGAAGATGGAGCCGGCCTCGCCGCGCTCCGAGCGCCATGTCGTCCAATCATGCGCCGTGATAGGAACTGTCACGAACGGGCAGATCTTCTCTCCTTCAGCCTGACCCTGAGCCTCTACCTGCTTCCAAGATTCGTAGCTGCCAAACATGTCGGAGGGACGTGCGACCAGCTTTTCAAGGCACGACCATTCTGAACGAGAAACGGCAGGAAATGTCCGCCCCACAGGTGGGCAGGATGTAAGGCCCGAGCTGTCCTTGCGTGGCCGGCCGTGCACATAGAACTTTGAGACAGCGCCAATAACAGGTGCGGGCCGAATGTACGTGATGCCGTCCACTGCGAACTGAGTATCGGCGACCGGCCCCTTCGTCGGATTGGGGCCAAGTTCACCACGCACTAGCTGGGTCATGAAGCGATCGGCGAGTGCATTCCAACCGGTGCGCAGCTGCTCAAATTCGACAAACCGCCGATCCAGATTGATGGGGATGCAGTCTATGTGCCAGAGAAAGTAGCTGTCGAATCCATCGCTGTGATAGTAGGCGCCGGCGACGACTACAGCGTCGATCTCGTGCGTGTCTTGTCGGACGCGATGCGCGACGAGCGCCTTAAACGCCTCATGATCGAGGGTCGTGTAGCCGTTGTTGATCGCCATGAGGACGGAGCAGGTCGCATCGGTCTGCTCAGCGCGGGATTGCTTGAGTTGGCGATTGGCCTTCGCAATCGCCGTCTTGATAGGACCTTCAATGATGCGATCAAAGCGGGCTTGGTCTTTAGGTTTCAGACGATGTCGGTCGAGCACAATGACAGGCCGTTCCGGCTCGTATTCTTGGAAGAGCACGGCAAGTTTTTCTTGTCGCGATACCTTGGCGAAACCCTCCTCATCAAGGCCCTTTAGCTCAATGATGGCTCCTCCAAGCTTGTAGTCAGCTCCCACATCGGAGCGCCTGTCAGCATCCTGGTGCGCTCGGATTCCGCCAGCGTTGTCCATTACAAAATCTAGATCAGCTTCGGTAAGAGGGCGAATTTGAAACGCTTCGAGAGCGCTCATCCTGCTGCCACCGCAAAGACCGGATTGAGGGCGCTCTGAAGATGCCTTCCGCGCTGCTCCGGTTCAAAGCCCATCACTCGACTCCATTCGGCTCGTTCCTTGTTGGTATAACGCAACTCTGCTGAGAGCCGCCATATGACCGTCGACCCGTGGGTGGGCGCAAAGTCGTAAGCAACGGACCTCCACAAATGGCTGCTTTCGGGACTGTCTTATCGGGCCGCTGACGGCTTGGTTGGGTCGACAGCCGACATTTAAACCGACCCAACACCCGCGTCCGATCCAACGCCGCCCCCTACTTCTCCACCGTCCGCCGCTCGATCTCCAGCAGCTGTTCCAAACCGATGGTTTCGTGCATCAACTGCTGCTCGGCATGGCCCTCGGTGCCGATTGTCGGGTCCGGGCGGCCTTCTTTCAGCGCGGCGTAGGATTGGCGCAGCGCCCGGTGCATCGCCAGCAACGGCATCACCGGATCGACGAACAGCTTGAAGCCCATGCCGTAGAGTTCGGCCACCGTCATCCCGCTCGCCGCCAGACCGGCTGAGGAGATCATGTACATCAGCGGCGTCGGCATGCGTTCGGCGATGATGCGCAGTTCCTCCGGCTTGCGCGACAGCACGAACAGGATGTCGGCGCCGGCCTTGTGCATCGCCTCGCCACGGCGCAGCGCCTCGTCCAGGCTGGCGTTCTTCACCGCGTTGGTGCGCGCGATGATCAGGAAATCGCGCGAACGCCGGGCACGCACCGCTTCGCGCACCTTGTCGACCATCAGCTCCATCGGGATGATGTGCTCGATGCCGACATGATGGTGCGCCCGCTTGGGCAGGATCTGGTCCTCGATCTCGATGGCGGAAAAGCCGGCGGCTTCCGACATGTTGATGGTGCGGTGGATGTGCATCGGATCGCCCCAGCCGCAGGCGCCGTCCAGGATCAGCGGCAGGGTGCAGGCGGTGCGGATGTCCAGCCCGGCGTGGCACATCTCGGTCAATGACAGATTGGCCTCGGTGACGGTCTTCAGATAGCCGGTCGAGCCGCCGCCCAGATACAGCGCCGGGAAGCCCGCCTTCTCCGCCAGCTTGGCCATCATCGGATCGAGCACCAGCGGCGCGAACACCGGCTCATTGCCCTCGATCAAAGCGCGCAGGCCCTTGGTGTCGTCTTGCATCGTCTCTCCCCCTTCGTTTGTTCGTTGCCGGTGCTACAGTTTTATCTCGCCCGTCAGTCCGGTATGCACCTTGCCGGCGCGGAACCGCTCATCCACCAGACAGGCGAGCAGGAACGGAATGTTGGTCTTCACGCCTTCGATGGCGATCCCGCCGAGGATTTCCACCAGTTGCGCGATGGCGTCGTCGCGGGTGTCGCCGCGCGCGATGATCTTGGCCAGCATCGGATCGTAGTGCGGGGTAACGATCATCCCTTCGGCGTAGCCGGTTTCCACCCGGCACTCCGCCGTGCTGTCGGGCAGGCGGAAGCTGTTCAGCGGCCCCGGCGAGGGAAAGAAGCGCTTCGGGTCCTCGGCATAGATGCGCGCCTCGATCGCATGGCCGTCAACGGAGATGCGGTCCGGCAGGATGGTGCCCAGAAGCTGCCCCGCCGCCGCGCGGATTTGCGCCTGTACCAGGTCGATGCCGGTCACCATCTCGGTCACCGCGTGCTCCACCTGCAGGCGCGTGTTCATCTCCAGGAAGCTGAACTGTCCGTCCTCGCCCATCAGCATCTCGACGGTGCCGATATTGTCGTAGCCGATGCGTTTCAGCACCTCGACCGCGCGCGCGCCCATCGCCTCGATCGCCGCGCGCGGCACACCGGGCGCGGGCGACTCCTCGATCACCTTCTGGTGCCGCCGCTGCACCGAGCAGTCGCGCTCGAACAGATGCCGCACATTGCCGTGGCGGTCGGCCAGCATCTGCAACTCCACATGGCGCGGCCGTTCGATGTATTTTTCCAGATACACGCCGCTGCTGGAGAAACTCCGCTCGGCCATGGCGCGGGAGCGTTCGACGCTGGCCACCAGGGTCGCCTCGTCGCGCGCCACCATCATGCCGATGCCGCCGCCGCCGCCCGCCGGCTTGATCATGACCGGAAAGCCGATGCCGCGCGCCGCCGCGATAATGTTGTCGCCGTCGCCGTCGAGCAGCCCGGTGCCGGCGGCGACCGGCAGCCCGTGGCTGGCCATGATCTCCCGCGCCCGGGTCTTCTCGCCCATCTGCTCGATCAGCCAGGCCGACGGGCCGATGAAGGTCAGCCCGCCATCGGTGACGCGCGCGGCGAAGCCGGCGTTTTCCGACAGGAAGCCGTAGCCGGGATGCAGCGCGTCGGCGCCGTTCTCGGCGGCCACCGCCAGCAGCCGGTCCTGGTCCAGATAGCTCTCGCGCGCCGGCGGCGGGCCGATGCAGACCGCTTCGTCCGCTTCATCCAGGTAGGGGGCAGTGGCATCGGCCTCCGAATAGACCGCGACGGAGCCGATGCCGAGTTCACGCAGCGCCCGGATCACCCGCGCAGCCACCGCGCCGCGATTGGCGACCAGCACCTTGCGAAACGGCGGAGCGTCCGCCCCGCGCGCATCGTCGACGGCTGGTGTAGGCTGCGCCGATGGTCCTGCATACATATCCGTCCCCGCCCTTCACCCTGCATACTTTCGCCAGAGTGGACTCAACCAACGACAATGCGAAGACCCTGGCGCAGAAAGGCGCGCCGCATGGCACCGTTGTGTGGGCAGCAGAGCAGACGGCCGGGCGCGGACGCTTCACCCGCGCCTGGGCCAGCCCGCCGGGCAACCTCTATATGTCGGTGGTGCTGCGCCCGGAGGTCGCGCCGCCACGGACGGCGGAACTCGGGTTCATCGCAGCACTGGCGGTGGCGGAAACGGTGGAGACATTCCTGCCGCCGAGCACCACCGCGCAGCTGAAATGGCCGAACGACGTGCTGGTGAACGGGGCGAAGATTTCCGGCATCCTGCTGGAAGGCCAGTTCTCCGGCCAGGGCATCGCCTGGATCGTCGCGGGGATCGGGGTCAACATCGTCAGCATGCCGGACAGCCCCGCCTACCCGACGACCTCGCTCGCCGCCAGCGGCGCGGCGGCGGTCACGGTAGAGGCGGTGCTGCATGTGCTGCTCACGCGGCTCGGCGCATGGCTGGATTCGTGGCGCGGAGCCGGTTTCGAGCCGGTGCGCGCCGCCTGGATGCGCCGCGCCGCCCGGCTCGGCGATCCCATCAGCGTGCGCATCGGCACCGCGCCGCTGACGGGGCGGTTCGGCGGCATCGACCACGACGGCGCCCTGCTGCTGGAAACAACCGAGGGCACCCGCCGGATCACCGCCGGCGAGGTCGCCTTCGGCCCCGCCTGACTCAGCCGTCGATCGCCTCGTAGGGGAAACGGCGGATCTTGGTGACGTTCACCCCCTCGATGCGGATCAGCCGGGTCGGGCCGGCGCGGTACGGCGAGTGCAGCACGCCCTCGTTGTATAAATGGGCAACGCCGGGGGTCAGCGTATATTTCCGCGCGAATTTGACCTTGCCGGGCTTGCCCTCGCTGGGCCGCTCGACGCAGTCCCAGTCGGTCATCACCGTTTCGCCGGCCGCCTGGCCGTAGATCGCCCAGGTCGGGCCGTGATCGTGCGGCGCGCTGCCCTTCGCGCCGTGATGCACATGCGCCAGGATGGCGAAACCAAGCGTCGGGTCCTCATACANNTCGGCGGTCAGGATGCGATGGCATTCCGACGAGAATTGATCGAGCGTGTAGCCCATGCCCTGTCTCCACTTTTGTTATGTCGGGTTATCGTTGGGGCGCAGACTAGGGTGACGCGGGACGACAATCAAACAACAAGCGCCGCCCCGGCCAGCCGAAATTCGGCCAGCCCCCTTGCGATCCCGCGCCAACACCTGGACAATCGGGGGTCCATCACCAAGGGGACCGAGCGTGGCCGGATTCAAGAGCACTGAGCGTTACATTGCCACACGCGACCTGGAAGTCGCGGTCAATGCCGCGGTGACGCTGCAACGCCCGCTGCTGGTCAAGGGCGAGCCCGGCACCGGCAAGACCGTGCTGGCGCATGAAGTGGCCGAGGCGCTCGGGCTTCCGCTGATCGAATGGCACATCAAATCCACCACCAAGGCGCAACA
>PKWQ01000262.1 GCA_003133265.1 Acetobacteraceae bacterium | reverse complement strand
CCGATCATCTTCGCCATGGCCAATCCCGATCCGGAAATCACCCCGGAGGAAGCACGCGCCGCCAGCCCGAACGCCATCATCGCCACCGGGCGGTCGGACTATCCCAATCAGGTGAACAACATTCTGGGCTTCCCCTATATCTTCCGCGGCGCGCTGGACGTGCGCGCCAGCACGATCAACGAGGCGATGAAGATCGCCGCCGCCGAGGCGCTGGCCAAGCTGGCGCGCGAGGACGTGCCGGACGAGGTGCACACCGCCTCCCCCGGCAACCGGCTGACGTTCGGGCCGGAATACATCATCCCCAACGCCTTCGACCCGCGCCTGATCTCCTGGTTGCCGCCGGCCGTCGCCAAGGCGGCGATGGACAGCGGCGTCGCGCGCAAGCCGCTCGCCGATCTGCGCCGCTATGCGCGCGACCTGTCGAGCCGGCTCGATCCCACCGCGAACGCGCTGGACGCCATCATGGAACGGGTGCGCGCCGCGCCGAAGCGAGTGGTGTTCGCCGAGGGCGAGGAGGAGAAGATCGTCCGCGCCGCCGTCGCCTTCCGCAACGCCGGCTATGGCACTCCGGTGCTGATCGGGCGCGAGGCGCGGGTGCAGGCGACGATGGACGCGCTGGGGCTGGGCCAGGGAGACGGCATCGAGATCCACAACGCGCGCCTGTCCGGCGCCAACCAAAAATATGCCGACTTCCTGTATGCCCGGTTGCAGCGCAAGGGCTTCCTGGCGCGCGACTGCCAGCGCATGGTCAACCAGGACCGCAACGTCTTCGCCGCCTGCATGGTGGCGACCGGCGATGCGGACGCGATGGTGACGGGTCTGACCCGCTCCGCCGCCGTGTGCCTGGACGATCTCGGCCATGTCATAGAGCCGGCGGCCGGCGGCATCGCTTTCGGCCTGACCCTGATGCTGGGCATGCGCGGATCCTCGATCTTCATCGCCGACACGCTGATCCATTTCCGCCCCGACGCCACCCAGCTCGCCGATATCGCCGTCGGCGCCGCGCGTGCGGCGCGGCGTTTGGGACACGAGCCGCGCGTGGCGCTGCTGTCGCATTCCACCTTCGGCAACCCGATGCACGACGCCGCCGAGACGATGCGCCAAGCGGTGGCGATCCTGGACGGGCGCAAGGTGGATTTCGAGTATGACGGAGAAATGAGCCCGGACGTGGCGCTGGAGCCGGCCTTGCGCGCGCTCTATCCGTTCTGCCGCCTGACCGGCCCGGCCAATATCCTGGTCATGCCGGGGCTGCATTCCTCGCACATCACCTCGCGCCTCGCGCCGAGGCTGGGCGGCGGCAGCACCATCGGCCCGCTGTTGATCGGCATGAACCATGCGGCCCAGATCGTGCCGATGGATTCTTCGGTCAGTCAGATCGTCGATATGGCCTGCCTCGCCGCGCATCAGGCGGCGGAACGGTAGGGAGCGGCTTCACCATACCCCCTTCGCGTTCCGCGTGGGGGGGGGTACGCATTCGCGGGTCAGGTACGATGAAGCCTTTCCGTGGAGGACCCCGGATCGGAGCTCAGATTCCCAGATACATGGGATAGCTCATGTGGTCCTCGACCTTCTTGACGCCCGGCACGATTTCCGCGGCGACGATCATTGCCTTGCGCTCCTCCTCGGACTGGATGATGCCCCAGAGATGCACCACGCCATTCTCGACCAGGATGTTCGCGTCGGAGGGTAGGGGCGCCCATTTCTGCCGCCCCAGCTCGGCGAACAGGATGTCGCGGATCTTCCGGTCGTCGGTCCGGTCGACCGCTTCGTCGTGTACCTTGCTGGCCAGGGCCTGCAGCAGATTGGCCCGGCTGACGATGCCGACCACCTTGCCGTCCTGCACCACGGGCACCCGCTTGATGCCGCGCGATTCCAGGATCGAGGCGATCTCGGCGATCGGCTCGGAGACGCCAACGGTAATGACATCCTTTGTCATCACATCGCTCGCCTTGCGCCCATGTGTCTTCGTGTATTCGGCCGCCAGCTTCGGCACCGAGATCGCGAACTCCAGCCAGCGCGAACGCCTGGTTTCGGTCGCGGTCTCCGTCCGGCGCAACAAGTCGCCTTCCGAGACGATGCCGACCAACGCGTCATGGTCTACCACGGGCACCGCACTGATCCGATGCCGCAGCAGCAACGCGACCACCTCGGAGACCGAGGTGTCAGGACTGACGGTGATCACACCGCGGGTCATGATATCGGACGCGTTCATCGGCCCCTCCTCCCCAACCAGTATTGGGAAGACTAGGCCGGAACAGGCAATTTGGCATTGATTTGCGTCAACGCCGCGCGCCGCGGCACGCGGGGGGTGAAACCCCGGTGCCGTCGGCGCGCGGACCGCCGCCGTCTAGTGTTCGGTATCGTCGGTGTTGGGCGCGACCTCGACGATGTCGGCGCCGATCGTGTCGGCGTCGTCCTCAAGATCGGAGGTGTCTTCCAGCACGTCTTCTTCCTCGACGTCCTCGGCGCCCTCCACCTCGATCTCCGCGTCTTCCAGGCCGGGGACGGGAACCGGCTTCTTCGGCCGCTTGTCCTCGACCACGTTGCCGCTGGCGCGGCGCGCGCGTGGCTGTTCGATCGGTTGCTCGGTGCCGCATTTGGGGCAGAGCGTGGGCGTTTTGGTCAGGTCGTAGAAGCGGGCGCCGCAGGCGACGCAGATGCGCTTGGTGCCGAGTTCTGGCTTCGCCATCGAGTGGCCTCGTGTTGGAGGGACGCTGGCTTCGGCGTGAGAAGCCGCGAGAGCCGGCGCCCATGCCATTGCCGGCAGCGCGTGTCAAACCCCATACCTGTCAAATTGCCCCTCAGCATGCTAAGCGCCCGGTTTTTCGTGGATCGACGATGATGCACAGCTCCACCGCCCGCCCGTTGCGCGCTTGCCGCCCGGCTGCCCCGCTTTCCGGCCGGATCGCCGTGCCGGGCGACAAGTCGATCAGCCATCGCGCGCTGATGTTCGGCGCGCTCGCGGTCGGCGAGACGCGCATTTCCGGCCTGCTGGAGGGCGAGGACGTGCTGCGCACCGCCGCCGCCATGCGCGCGCTGGGCGCGGAGGTGGTGAACCATGGCGGCGGGCACTGGTCCGTGGCCGGGCGCGGCATCGGTGGCCTGACGGAGCCGGCCGACGTGCTGGACATGGGCAATTCCGGCACCGCCGCGCGCCTGCTGTGCGGCATCCTGGCCAGCCATCCGATCTTCGCGGTGATGACCGGCGACGCCAGCCTGCGCGGCCGCCCGATGCGCCGCGTCACCGATCCGCTGTCGGCCTGCGGCGCCCGATTCGCCGCGCGCCAGGGCGGCCGCCTGCCGCTGGCGATCGAAGGCGCGATGGAGGCCTTGCCGCTGGATTACCGCCTGCCGGTCGCCTCGGCCCAGGTGAAGTCCGCCATCCTGCTGTGCGGGCTGAACGCCCCCGGCATCACCCGGGTGGAGGAGCCGGAGGCGACGCGCGACCATTCGGAGAACATGTTGCGCCATTTCGGCGCCACCCTCGCGGTGGAGGTCCAGGGCGCGGGCCGGATCATCCATCTGCACGGCCAGCCGGAACTGCGCGCGGCGGACGTGGCGGTGCCGGGCGACGTGTCCTCGGCCGCGTTCCCGCTGGCCGCCGCATTGCTGGTGCCCGGTTCGCGGGTGCGGATCGACGGCGTCGGGCTCAATCCGCTGCGCGCCGGGCTGCTGGACTGCCTGGTGGAGATGGGCGCGGCCATCACCATCGAGAACCGCCGCATCGAGGGCGGCGAGCCGGTGGGCGACCTGATCGCCGCATACGGCGCGCTGCGCGCCATCGACGTGCCGCCGGGCCGGGCGCCGAGCATGATCGACGAATACCCGATCCTGGCGGTGCTGGCGTCCTGTGCGGCGGGCAACACGCGGATGCGCGGGCTGAAGGAATTGCGGGTGAAGGAGAGCGACCGGCTCGCCGCCACCGCCGCGCTGCTGGCCGAGAACGGCGTGCGGGTGGAGATCGACGTCGACGACCTGATCGTGCATGGCACCGGCGCCCCGCCGGCGGGCGGCGGGCGGGTGGCGACGCAGATGGACCACCGCATCGCCATGAGCGCGCTGGTGCTGGGCCAAGCCACGGCGGCGCCGGTCGCGGTGGACGACAGCGCCTTCATCGACACCAGCTTTCCCGATTTCATCGGCCTGATGCGCGGGCTGGGCGCGGTGCTGGAGCCGGTTTCCGCGTGACTCCGGTCATTATCGCCCCGATCATTATTGCAATCGACGGCCCGGCGGCGGCCGGCAAGGGCACGCTGGCGCGCCGGCTGGCGGCCGAGCTGGGGCTGCCATACCTGGATACCGGGCTGTTGTACCGCGCCGTCGGCCGGCGGGTGCTGGACCAGGACGCCAACCCGGCCGAGCCGGCGGTGGCCGAGGCGGCGGCGCGGTCGCTGGTGCCCGCCGATCTGGAGCGCACCGATCTGCGCGGCCCCGCCGCCGACGCGGC
>PKWQ01000322.1 GCA_003133265.1 Acetobacteraceae bacterium | reverse complement strand
CCGCTGATATTCGTCGCCGTAGAGGATACGCACCGCCTCCGCCTGTTGCAGCCACGGCAGCGCCGCCAGCACGGCCGAGGCCGACTCGGCGGTGCCGTTCCATGCCACACAGACGCGCCGGCCGATCGTCTGCGGGGCGATCTGCGGAGAGATCAGCACCGGCCGGCCGCTGTCGAACAACACCGCGTGCAGCGCGTCGGAGGANNCGGGCATGCTGCGCCACCAGATCCTCCTCCCGCCCGATCACCGAGGCGAAGCTGGCAGTGGCGGTGCCGGCGCCCGGACGCGCCTCGGCCACCACCACGTTGTGATCGGCGACGAACTGCTCGAACATGTCGCGCACGGCGTTGGCGCGCTCGCTGCTCTCTTTCTCGGTCGCCGACATCATTTCCTCGATCATCGCGCCCGACAGGCCCTCACCGGCCAGCGGCGCGACGTCGCGGCTGTCGACGCGCACATGCAGCGCGGTCACATGCGCGTTCCAGATCTGGGCGATCATCAAGGCGGTGCTCAACGCCGCTTCACCAGCGGCAGTACCAGTCAGCGGCAGCAGCAGCTTGCGGATAGCCATCGAGAGGCTCCTTGTTCACCGGTCGTGGTTCAAGTTTAGCACGCGGCGGCAAGCTTTGTGACAGCTTCTCGTGCGGCGGCAAGCGTCGCCCCGGCATCCAGCGCCGGAATCGCGTGCCAGTCCTTTACCTCGCCCGCGGCGCCGGCGGCGGCGCGCAGCACCGCGATGGTGGCATCCGAGGCATCGCCGGTGCGGGCGGAGACCCTGGCTTCCAGCACACCCAGCGGCGCGCACAGCCACAGGCCGAGGAACGGAACCCCGGCCGCCTGGGCGGCATCGCGCAGCGCGGCGCGGAGCGCGGGGTCGAGGAACATCGCATCCGCCACCACCGCGTGCCCGGCCTCCGCCGCAATGCGGGCCTCGGCGATCAGTTCGGCGAACACGGCCTCCGAAGCCGCCGCGTTATAGGCGGCAGCGGGCAGCTTGGCCTCCGGCGGCACGCCATGCAGGCGCTTGCGCACCTCGTCGCTGCGCGGGATCAGCGCGCCCGGCGCGGGACCCAGCCCGGGGGCGAGCGCGCGGGCCAGCGTGGACTTGCCGGTTCCCTGCAACCCGCCGATGCCGACGATCAGCGGCGCGGCGGGCCGCAGATAGGCGAGCGCCGCCGCCAGATAGCCCTGCGCCGGTACCCCCCGGCCGCGCGTGGCCTCCACATGCGCGCGCACCATCGCCCGCAGCGAGAGGAACACCGGCAGGCCCCGGACCAGCGCCACGTCGCCGGTACGCGCGACATAGCGGTTCAGCACCCGGTTGGCGGCGGGGCGGCCGACTCGGTGCTCGATGTCCATCAGCAGGAACGCCAGGTCATAGCCGAGGTCGATGGTGGCCAGCGTTTCGTCGAACTCCAGCGCGTCGAACGGCACCGGCCGGCCCTGCCACAGGCAGAGATTGCCCAGATGCAGATCGCCATGCGCGCGGCGCACGAACCCCGCCTGCCCGCGCGCATCCAGCCAGCCGGCGATCGGTTCCAGCCGCGCCGCGATCCCTGCCTCCCAGGCGGCGACGGCGTCCGGGTCCAGTCCGGCGGCGCGGGCCGCGCTTGCATTGCCGGCGACGGTCCAGCGCACGCCATCGGACGCGCGCACAATTTCGGCGGGCGGCAAGGCTTGGTGATAGGCGGCGACCGAGTCGGCCGTCGCGTCGAGCAACTCCGGGCTCAGCCCGCCCCGCTCGGCGATCACGTCGAGGAAGTCGCCCTCCGGCACGCGGGCCATGCGCAGCACCCAATCCAGCGCGCGGTCCGCATCCCGCTCCCCGCCGAACCCCAGCCCGCCGTCGGGGCCGCGCACCACCGGCACCACGTCGCGGTAGAGGCCGGGGGCGGCGGGACCGTTCAGTTCCAGTTCCCGCAGGCAGAAACGCCGCCGATGCGCGAGGCTGGAGAAATCGAGGAACGAGAGGCGCACCGCCTTCTTCAGTTTCCAGACCGTGTCCGGCCCGAGAAAGACGAGCGAGATATGCGTCTCCACCGGTGCCGCCCCGGCCAAGGCGGCGAGAAACGCGGCTACCTCGGCCTGAGAAGAGGGGGCCTGGGCGGGGGGGATGGACACGCTGTCAGGGATTGAGCCGTGCGGCGCGCCAGCCGGCACCTTCACGTGTGTAGGTCAGGCGGTCGTGCAGCCGGAACTCGCGCGCCTGCCAGAACTCGAAATAGCGCGGGATCAGCCGGTAGCCGGACCAGTGCGGCGGGCGGGGAATGGCCTCGCCGGGATATTTTGCCTCCAGCGCGGCCAGGCGCGCTTCCAGCACCGCACGGCTTTCCAGCGAGCGGGATTGCTGCGAGGCCCAGGCGCCAAGGCGGGAAATGCGCGGGCGGGTGACGAAATAGGCGTCGGCCTCGGCGGCGGTCACGTCGGTCACCGTGCCCTCGATGCGGATCTGCCGGGCGAGGCTCTTCCAGTAGAACAGCAGGGCGGTGCGCCCGTTGGCGGCGAGTTCGTCGCCCTTGCGGCTCTGTTTGTTGGTATAGAAGACGAATCCGCGCGGGTTGGTCCCTGCCGGATCGACGCCTTTCAGCAGCAAAGTACGCGCCGCCGGCAGCCCGTCGGGCGAGGCTGTGGCGACGGTCATGGCATTGGCATCGCTCGGTTCGCTGGCGCTGGCCTCGGCGAACCAGGCGTCGAAGAACTGGAACGGGTCGGTCGGGTTTGCATCAGGCATTGCTTGCGTCCTTTCCGCTGGCGCACTGTGTCCGCATGTCCGACTATGGGCAGACGGAATGTCCTGCCCCCTTGCCCGGATGAGCGCGGCTGTGCCACCACGCAGCGACACACTACGCCGCCTTCACGCTTTTGAGGATTCCCCATGCCGGACAGCGAACCAATGATTGCCCCCACCAGAGGCACGCTGATGCAGGGCAAACGCGGCCTGATCATGGGCGTGGCGAACGACCGCTCCCTCGCCTGGGGCATCGCCGCCGCCTGCGCCGCGCAGGGGGCCGAGCTTGCCTTCACCTTTCTCGGCGACGCGCTGGAACGCCGGGTGCGCCCGCTGGCGCAAAGCGTGGGCAGCACGATGCTGTTCCCCTGCGACGTGGCCGATGACGCCAACATCGACACCGCCTTCGCCGCCCTCGGCGAGCAGTGGGACGGGCTGGATTTCCTGGTCCACGCCATCGGCTATGCCGACAAGGCGTTCCTGCGCGGGCGCTATCTGGACACGCCCCGCGCGGTGTTCCAGAAGGCGCTGGACATTTCCGCCTATTCCTTCACCGCCATCGCCCAGCGCGCGGTGCCGATGATGAAACCGGGCGGGTCGCTGCTGACGCTGACCTATCTGGGCGCCGAGCGGGTGGTGCCGCACTACAACGTGATGGGCGTCGCCAAGGCGGCGCTGGAGGCGTCGGTGCGCTATCTGGCCGCCGATCTGGGCGGGATCGGCATCCGGGTGAACGCGATAAGCGCTGGGCCGATCAAGACCCTGGCGGCGAACGGCATCGGCGATTTCCGCTACATCCTGCGCTGGAACCAACTGAATGCGCCGATGGAGCGCAACACCACCACCGAGGACGTGGGCGGCGCCGGCGTGTATCTGCTGTCGGACCTATCCTCGGGCGTCACCGGAGAGGTGCATCACGTCGATTGCGGCTACCATATCGTCGGGATGAAGAATCCGAAGGCGCCCGACATCGCCACCGCCTCCGACACCTGAGCGAGGGAACGCGGGCGGATGTCGTACAACAGCTTCGGCCTGTTGTTCCGAATGACCACCTGGGGCGAGAGCCACGGCCCGGCCATCGGCTGCGTCGTCGACGGCTGCCCGCCGCGCATTCCGCTGACCGAAGCCGACATCCAGCCCTGGCTCGACCGCCGCCGGCCCGGCCAGTCGCGCTTCACCACCCAGCGCCAGGAACCGGACCAGGTGAAGATCCTGTCCGGCGTGTTCGAGGGCATGACCACCGGCACGCCGATCGCACTGACGATCGAGAATGTCGATCAGCGCTCCAAGGATTACGGCGAGATCGCCGAGCGTTTCCGTCCCGGCCATGCCGACCTGACCTACGAGCTGAAATACGGCATCCGCGACTATCGCGGCGGCGGACGCAGCTCGGCGCGGGAAACCGCGATGCGCGTCGCCGCCGGGGCGGTGGCGCGCAAAATGCTGGGCGGCGGCGTCCGCATTCGCGGCGCGCTGGTGCAGATCGGCCCGCACCGGATCGACCGCGACCGCTGGGACTGGAGCGCGGTGGACCAGAACCCGTTCTTCTGCCCCGACCCGGTCGCCGCCAAGCAGTGGGAAACCTACCTGGGCGAGGTCCGCCAGGCCGGCTCCTCGGTCGGCGCGGTGATCGAACTGGTGGCCGACGGCGTGCCGCCGGGGCTCGGGGCGCCGATCTATGGCAAGCTGGACGCCGATCTGGCCGGGGCGCTGATGTCGATCAACGCGGTCAAGGGCATGGAGATCGGCGAGGGTTTCGCCGCCGCCGCGCTCAGCGGCGAGGCCAACGCCGACGAAATGCGCATCGGCGACGGCGGCGAGGTGGCGTTCCTGGCCAACCACGCCGGCGGCATCCTGGGCGGCATCTCCACCGGCCAGCCGATCGCCGCGCGGTTCGCGGTGAAGCCGACCAGCTCGATCCTGACGCCGCGCCGCTCGGTCGATCGCACCGGGGCGGAGGTGGAGGTGACGACCAAGGGCCGCCACGATCCCTGCGTCGGCATCCGCGCCGTGCCGGTGGGCGAGGCGATGCTGGCGCTGGTGCTGGCGGACCACAAGCTGCGCCACCGGGCGCAGAACCCGGACGCGCCGGAGCGGGCCCGCCTGCCGCGGAACTGAGGCGTCCGCTCACGCAATCTTGCATGATTTTGCCCAACGGCCGCCATGATTGGCCGGCATCGTTCCGCTATCGCGTTGGAAGTGGAGACGCTGACGATGACCGACACCGAATACACAAGCAAGCTGGATGAGCTGGACCGTCTGCTGAACGATCCGGACGTGGCGATGGAGCCGGAGAAAGTCTGGTCGCTGCTGGCCGAGATCACGTCACGCGCGACGTTATTGCCGACGCATCAGACGGTTGTCGGGCGATCTTCATAAACAAGATCAATCCCGCACGGCTGCGATCAGGAATTCCCGGTTGCCTTCGGGGCCGGTGATCGGGCTCGGCTCGATCCCCAGCACCCGCCAGCCGGGCAACGCTTCCCACCAGGCGCGGACACGCGCGCAGACGGCGTCATGCACGGCGGGATCGCGGACCACGCCCTTGCCGCCGACCAGTTCGCGCCCGGCCTCGAATTGCGGCTTGATCAGCGCCACCGCCCAGGCGCCCGGCGCGCACAGCGACAAAGGCGCCGGCAGCAGGGTAGCGAGGCCGATGAAGCTGGCGTCGCACACCAAAGCCTGGATCGGTTCGGCGATGATCTCGGCGCTCAGATAGCGGGCGTTGGTCCGCTCATGCACCACCACGCGCGGGTCGGTGCGAAGCTTCCAGGCCAGTTGCCCGTGCCCGACATCGACCGCATGCACCCGCGCCGCGCCGTGCGCCAGCAGCACGTCGGTGAAGCCGCCGGTGGAGGCGCCGACATCGAGGCACACCCGCCCCTCGGGCGAGAGGTTGAACGCGGACAGCGCATGGTCGAGCTTCAGGCCGCCGCGCGACACCCAGGGATGGTCCTGACCACGCACCTCCAGCGCCACATCCTCGGCCAGCGCCTCGCCCGCCTTGTCGATGCGCCGCTCGCCGCTGAACACCTTGCCGGCCAGGATCAGCGCCTGCGCGCGGCTGCGGCTTTCCACCAGCCCGCGGTCGAGCAGCAACTGGTCGGCGCGGCGCTTGGCCATCTCAGGCCGCCGTCGGCGCTGTATGCGGGAACATGAGGTTTACGCCCGGACGGCGCCCAGGCCAGCCTTATCCGCCGCGATACCCAGCGCGTTGAGCGCGGTATCGA
>PKWQ01000171.1:3768-6623 GCA_003133265.1 Acetobacteraceae bacterium | reverse complement strand
GGTGCGCCGCATCGCCGCCGTGCCACCAGGCTGCCGCGCTCACCAGCGAGGCGCCAAATACCACCCCGAAGCTCAGCGAGAGCTGCTGCGCCATGCTCGACAGGGTGGTCGCGTGGCTCATGCGGGGCTTGGGGATTTCCGAGAAACCCAGCGTCTGCAGCGCCACCATGCCCATCGAATTGACGAGGCCGCCGAGCAGCAGGATGCAGAACATCAGCAGGTGCGGCGTGTCCGGCCGAAAGAAGCCGTAGCTCGCGTAGAACAGGCTGGTCAGCGTGGTGGCGCCGATCAGCAGCGAGCGGAAGCCGATGCGGCGTATCGCCTGGGCCATGACGGTGCGAGTGGCGAGCGAGCCGATCGCGGTAGCCACCGTCAGCATGCCGGAGGCCAGCGGCGACAGGCCGAAGCCCAGCTGCAGCATCAGCGGCAGCAGGAAGGGCGACGCGCCGATGGCGATGCGCAGTGGCATGCCCCCGATGACGGAGGCGCGGTAAGTCGGGTAGCGCAGGATGCCGAGGTCAATGATCGGACTGGCCTTGCGGCGGCTGCGCAGGTAGTACAGGCCCATAGCCAGCGCCCCCAGCCCGGCGACCGCCCAAGTCACCCAGTCCGCGACCAGCGCCTTGCCGGCGATCTCCAGCGCGCCGAGCAGCCCGGTCAGCCCCAGGGCCAGCAGCACGAAGCCTGCGGTGTCGAACGGCTCGGGGGCTGCGTCTTCGTGCTGGTCGTCAATGAACAGCATCGCCATTGCGATGCCCAGCAGGCCGAACGGTATGTTAACCAG
Source organism: Acetobacteraceae bacterium (assembly GCA_003133265.1). Classification (GTDB taxonomy): domain Bacteria; phylum Pseudomonadota; class Alphaproteobacteria; order Acetobacterales; family Acetobacteraceae; genus PALSA-911. The sequence continues at coordinate 5,839 of PKWQ01000171.1, read as the reverse complement.
GAAGATCCAGCGCCACGAGGTCCAGGTGACGATAGCGCCGCCGAACAGCGGGCCCGCCATGCGGCCGATGGCCGGCGGCACCGTGAACCAGACCATGGCTGCGACCATGCGCGAGGGCGGCACGCTGCGCAGCAGGATCAGGCGTCCCACCGGCACCATCATGGCGCCGCCCAAGCCCTGCAGGACGCGGAACAGCACCAGCGAGTGCAGGGAGCCGGCCGCACCGCACAGAGCGGAGCCGACCGAGAAGAAAGCAATGGCGAAGCAGAATACGCGTTTGGCGCCGAAACGCTCGGCGAACCAGCCGCTCACCGGCAGGAAGACCGCCAGGCTCAGCAGGTACGAGGTGATCGCGAGGTTGAGGTGCAGCACCTGCACGTTCAGCGAGCGGGCGATGCTGGGCAGCGCCGTCGCCATAACCGAGGTGTCCAGGTTCTGCAAGAAGAGTGGGCAGGCCACGATGATGGGAACGATTCTGTTGCGGGCGGCCATACCGGGATTCTAGGCAAATGCCCGCGGCCACCTCACCTCTGGGATAATCCGTCGCATGAGCGGCAACACCTTCGGAACACTCTTCGCCGTTACCAACTTTGGTGAATCGCACGGCCCGGCCATCGGCTGCGTGATTGATGGCTGCCCGCCGGGCATGGCGCTGAGCGAGGCCGACATCCAGCCTGATCTGGACCAGCAGGCTTCTCTCATCTGCCGCTCCAGCCGATGAGGTGCTGTTTGAGTTGGCGCTCACCAAGACGTGGCTACGCCAATTGACGCCGGCCCCTGACGCTGGTCTGTCACAGATCGTAGCGTGGTGGAATGGCGTTGATGCGTGACTTAGTGGTGGAATTGTTCTTAGTGTTCCGGTGTCAATCGCTTCGCGATTCAACACCGGTGGAAATCTGTTTGACTTTTTGGGGAAGCCCTTGTAGCGACAGAACCCCTTTATCTGTGTTGACGTTTACCCGCTTGTCGTCGAATGATTCCGCCACTCCTTGACCATCCGGCACACCGTCTTTAAATTCGCCGAAATAAACAGTTCCATCTGGATAAGTCTCCCCTTACCATTCGGCTTGTTCGCACCGATCTCTCCGTTATAAACAGTGCCGTTAGGATATTCCATCCGGCCCGAAGCGGGAGGACTTCCGTCCGAAAAGTAGCCGCTTAGCACAACGCCATTGGTATACCTAAGTTTGCCTTGCCCATTTGGTTTTGAGGCGCGAACTTCGCCTACGTAGACCACGTCGTTCGTATACTCAAATCGCCCGATACCGGACGGTTTTCCTTCCCGAAACTCCCCAACATAACTCCATTTCGACGTATCCAATCGACCTTTCCCTTCGGAAACTCCATCGACAAATTCGCCTTTGTATTTCGTTATTTCGCCTTTGCCGTTATCCACCGTGAACTCTCCGCCGCCCTGGCGCAAGCCACGAGAGAAATTCCCCCTAAAATAAAATTTCCCTCCGTTTGGGTAACTGGCTTCGTCGGTTCCTTGTCCTTCCTCACGAACGAACTACTAGTTCAGCATCCAGGGCGCGTTGTGTTCGGCGGCGATGGCGCGGACTTTCTCGAACAACCCCTTGCCGATCGGGATGCCGTCCTGCATGCGCTGTGCCGCGTTCCTGCGCTCCGGATCGCCGGCGACCATCACCGGCTTGGCGGAATCCATCGGCGCAGTGGCGCGCAGCGAATCGCAAAAACCCGTGACGTCGGCACGGAAATCCTCGGGGTCACGGAACAGGCCGGGGTCGATGGCCATGAAGAAATGACCGATGTCCTGGCCCCAGGGTTGTTTCATATGCATCGGCGAGGTGATCAGCGTGGAGCCTGACAGGCAGGCGCCCAGGATGTTCACCATCGCCGCCAGTCCGTAACCCTTGTGGCTGCTGCCCTCCGGCGTGCCGCCGAGCGGGGTGAGCGAGCCGCCCTTGTTGGTGGCTTCCAGCGGATCGGTGCTGGGCTGGCCATCCTTCGTCACCACCCAACCGGGCGGGCAGGGGAGTCCTTCGTTGAACTTATTCCGAATCTTGCCGGCCGCGACCGTGGTGGTCGCCATGTCCAGCAGGAACGGCTC
>PKWQ01000171.1:0-3719 GCA_003133265.1 Acetobacteraceae bacterium | reverse complement strand
CCCGACGCGCTGGTAGTCACCAGGCCGATCAGCCCGGCATCGGCGGCCATCTTGGCGTAGAAACCGCAGGCACCGAAATGCGCGGAGTTGCGCACGCTGGAAATCGCCATGCCGGAGATTTTCGCTTTGGCGATCGCGGTGTCCATGGCGAAGCGCGAGGTGAGATGCCCGAGCCCAGCATTGCCGTCGATCAACGCGGAAACCGGCGTTTCCTTGATGATCTTCGGCTGCGCGGCGATGTTCAGCCGGCCCTGCTTCCAGCGTTCGTGATAGACCGTCAACATGGAGAAGCCATGGCTGTCGATGCCGTAGAGATCGGCCCATGCCATGATTTCCGCCGTGCGGTCCGCATCGACCTTGGCCATGCCCCAACTGATCAGGATGGCCTCGATCTGGGCGCGGTGGGTTGCGTAGGATGCCGGCATCTTGTTGTCTCTCCGTGTAGGCGTCTGTCGGAATAGTGTCTGTCAGGGGGCGGCGAAGCTGATCGGGTCGCTGCTCATGCGCTGCACGCGCCAGCCCTCGGCGGTGGACACCAGACTGGCGCGGATGGTGCGGATGTTCTCGATACCGCTGAACGGCGCCGCGCCGGTGACCGGCGAGCCGCTGTCGTAGCGCGCCACCAGCATATAGGCGGTTACCTCCGCGCTGTCGTCGGCGGTGATGTCGGCGAACAGATTGCTGAGCAGGTGGTGGATCACCAGCGTCGGCGCGCGCTTGCCCAACGCTTCCAGGATCGCGGCTTCGCCGAGCAGTTGCGCGCCCTGGCGGTGCCAGACGCCGCCCGGGGCCATGAGGGCGGCGATGGCCTTGTAATTACGGTCGTCCAGATGGCGATAGAAGCGGATGACGGTCTGCACTGCCTCGGCGGCGGAAAGATCTGCTGGCATGGTCGCGTCCTTTTCGATTGGCCGCTCAGGCGGCCGCTGGTTCAACCGGCCGCTCAGGCGGCTTAGGCTTGGCGCACGGGACGCAGAAAGTCAGGGGTGAACACCTTACGAATAGGAAATTCAACCCTCTCAACTTAGTCATCTTACCGTGATCTGGTTTGGCATGCACCGTTTGCATATTCTGGAGCCAGGTTTGGCAGGTCCGCGCTCAGAATCCGCGGCCCGGGCAGCAGGATTGGGGTAATGGGCTGGCCACGGGTGCCAGTCCTATCCCAGGGCGAGCTCTGAACCACTCGTCACCAGGATGCGGTCTCGCTCGCCTGAACACTTGGAAGTACAACGTCACGTCGGCGAAGGTTGGGGACAGTCCTCTGTGGCAAGTGGGTGTCATCACGGAGGACACAGTTGGCATCCCCGTTAAAACTGTGCATCGCGCCAAAGGCGAGAGCATCGGCGCTGTGCTCTATATTGCTACGGCGAAAGACGCATGTAGCGCTGCGCCACGCGCGGCGGTACATGCGCAAGGCAGCGGTGCAAGCTACCGTCACTGGCACCGAGTCCTTCTGCACCATCCGCTCCTACCTCGCCACGCTGCGCAAACAGAGGCGCAACGTCTTTCATGCCCTCACTCTCGCCTTTCAAGGTCAAGCACCAGATCCTCTGCCATCCGGGTAAGCTGACTAGTTACGAATAGTTACTCCTATTACTTATACTTTTATCATGTCTCATGACTACACTTGTAGTCATTTCCGCTGACTAGAATTCGCGCCAGTTGCCAAAAATCCAGACGGAGGAGATGCTATGGACCCCCGCTTCCTGTTTGCCAGCCTGGCGCTGCTCGCCGCAGCGCCGCTCGCCGCCACGGCGCAGGTCTATCCGTCCAAACCGGTGCGCATCATCGTGCCCCTCACCCCGGGCGGACCAAGCGATATCGTCGCGCGCATTCTCGGAGCGCGGCTCTCGACCGCGCTCGCCCAGCCGGTAATCATCGAAAATAAACCCGGCGGATCGCAGATCATCGGCGCCGATTATGTGGCGAAGGCAAGACCGGACGGCTACACCTTGCTGCAGGGCTCGATGACTATGGTGGCCAACCCGATCGTGATGCAGAACCTGCCCTACGACACAGTGAAGGACTTCGCGCCGGTCTCGCTCACCCAACTCACGCCCTACGTATTCGCGGTGAGCGCGCAGTCGAAGATTCAGTCGGTGGCCGATCTGGTGAAGTTCATCAGGGACAATCCGGGCAAGGTGACCTATGGCACCACCGGCCATGGCAGCGCGCAGGAGCTCGCCACCTTGCTGTTCGCGCAAACGCTCACCCTGCCGGCGATGACGGAAGTTCAGTACAAGGGCAGCACGGCGGCGTATCCGGACCTGATCTCGAACCGCATCGACTTCATGATCGATCCGCTGGCGGCGGCGTCACCGCACATCAAATCGGGCTCATTGCGCGCGCTCGCAGTCACCACGCCGCAGCGCAACGCCAACTTCCCCAACGTGCCAACGGCGATCGAAGCGGGCGTAACGGGCTACGATTTCGCGAGCTGGGGCGGGATGTTCGCGCCGGCCGGGACGCCGCGCGACATTGTGATGAAGCTCAGTGACGAAGTCGCAAAAGCGCTGGCTAGCCCTGATGTGCGCAAGCGCTTCGACGATCTCGGCCTACTAGTGCCAAAATCGAGCAAGCCGCAGGAATTCGACGACCTTCTCATCGCGGAGATGACGCGCTGGAAGGCGGTGCTGGCGGCGAAGAAGCCCTGATCCCGGGCACGACAGACTCTGTATCCTTGGCCGGCCGCGGGCCGACTGCCGTCGGCTTTGATGTGCTCGTGGCCTACTCGAGCGCGATGGAGGCAGCGAAGAACGCAGAAGCAGTCGATGAGACCCGCCGCCGCATTCGCGAGTTACTCGCCGCAGCGACTTCTCCCGCCAGAGAATTCATGGCACAGGCGCTGGGAACATCCCCTTAACGCGGGCCGGTATTCGGCTGTTGCCCGGAGCTCGCCTGGCGAATCGATACGACCACCGGGACTGATCGCGCATCGGCTGGCGCGTTCCCGGATGGGAGTGCGCAGCGCGAACAGGCGAGGAACGGCAGGCGACGGTTGTGCTGTTGCGCCTACGCCTGGCGGCGTGTACCGCCCGCGCAATCCGCGTGGCGAGCCCGCTGTGGCAGTACGCGAAACGCCACGGGGCGGAACTCCGGGATTCGGACCGGCTGCGGCGCGCGGTCGAAGTCCAGGTCCTCAAACGCTTCATCGCATGCGGGGACCCGCATCACGGCTTTGCCCGCATCTACTGTGACGCGTGCCGGCACGACTAGCGTTCCCCAAGCTTGCGGCGCCTGGGCCGACACGATGGGGGCCTACCGCTTCTTCGGCAACGATGAAGTTCAATGGCCCGATATCCTGGCACCTCACATCAAAAGCTCGGTGACCCGCATGGCTGCGCATGAGGTTGTCTTATGTATCCAGGACACCACTGAACTGGACTTCAACGGTCAGCAAGCGCAGGGGCTGGGGCCGCTGAGTTACGAGGCCCAACGCGGCATGTACGCGCACCCAACCTATGCTGTCTCGACCTCGCGCGAGCCCCTGAGCGTGCTCGATGCGTGGATGTGGGCACGAGAACCTCGGGAGGCGGATGGTAGCCGCACAGGCGTCAAAGAGAACCTGCGCTGGATCGAAAGCTACGAGCGCTTGGCCGAGATGGCCCCTCAACTGCCCAATACACGGTTGGTGTACCTGGCCTGACCGCGAGGCCGACATCATGGCCTTGATATGGGTGCGCGCGCGATCTGGGAGAGCCGCTGGACTGGTTGCTGCG
>PKWQ01000373.1:388-7955 GCA_003133265.1 Acetobacteraceae bacterium | reverse complement strand
CAGACACTCGCAAGGACTCGGCCAGGAATTGACGCAATGGCCGCCACTCCGCGAAGCGCAGCGTCGAGCGGAATATCACCTTGTCGCAGCCCCTGGTCAAGGTTCCACTGTGCAAGGCCGGGGCATCGGGCGGGTGGTAGCTGTTGGTGACCGATCGCCCGATAGAGTGAGGCACCCTGGGCGGCGATGTTGTCGCGCCAGAGGGAAAACTCGCCATGATGCGTAGATCTCCTCAGCGACGCTCGGCCAGGAAACGCTCGCGCCACACATCATGTATGGCCCGTGTTTGACGCTCCAGGGAAATGTTGGCTTGGATATAGTCCAACGGCCCGATACCCAACCAGTTGCCGATGTCGGCAAGGTAAAACGCGGGGTTCGTTATGAAATATTCATATGTAACCACATAGGGGCGGATCCCGTTCAGGGTGAAAAATTCCATAAACAAATCGTTCTGATTTTCCAGATCGTCGATCAGTTCGCGTAGGCGGTCGGCTGAAAAGACCAGCGCCGAATCCGGCTTGGTGGCTGACATCGTGGATTTCCACTGCTGGTTTTGCCAGGCGATCTCCAATGATATTGCCTGGCGGAGCAAATCTTTACGCTGAACCATCAGAAAGCGAGATCGATTAAATACACGCTTCAACAAACCGAATTTGTGCAACATCGCGATCTGCGTTATGGCCACCTTCATCACGAGACGGCCATTTTTTGCCTCCAGCGTGGCAATATCATGCAGATATGTGCAAAGATCCTTTGATCCGAACCGTTCTGATATCTCTAATATCGTATCATGGTTGAGGTACTCTCCGGCCACATTTAGTCGGAGGCTCGATCCGATTGCCTCGGCGACGAGGTTTGAACCGCAGCGGTTCGTGAAGCAGAGGAATATAAAGTCAACATCTGGCAGCGCGGCGTTGCGCCCTACGCTTTCAGTGAAAATCGTCCGTGCAGTTTCGATATGCGGATTATCTATCGCATCTATGCCTGCCGGCACGACTATAGATATGTCCCGTTGATTCACAATTCGTTCCGCCGGCATAGATGGTTTCCCGCGTGAGTTGTGCGAAGATTATGATTGCACGGAAAGTGACCCGGCTCAACCCCGTCATCTTCCAGCGATGGCTGGTGATCGTGCCCGTGGCGTGGTGTGGGAGGCCGCTGATCGGCCGATATGTCAGCGTTGAACGGCCCCCGCGGATCCGGCCGGTTGGGCGCCGCTGCTCAGTAGCCTGTCGAAATAGGCGATGGTCTTGCCGAGGCCTTCCTCGAGCGGGACCGTCGGCTGCCAGCCCAGAACCTCCTTGGCGCGGCTGATGTCGGGGCAGCGCTGCGTCGGATCGTCCGCCGGCAGCGGGCGCTTGACCAGCTTCGAACGGCTGCCAGTCAGCCTGATCACCACCTGCGCCAGTTCGTTCATCGGGATTTCGTGCGGGTTGCCCAGATTGATTGGGCCAACGGTCGCATCGTCCGTGCCCATCATCCGCACGAACCCCTCGATCAAGTCGTCCACGTAGCAGAACGCCCGTGTCTGTGTGCCCTCGCCGAAGATCGTTATGTCCTCTCCGCGCAGTGCCTGGACGATGAAGTTGGACACCACGCGCCCATCGTTCGGGTGCATACGCGGGCCGTAGGTGTTGAATATGCGCACCACCTTGATGCGCATGCGGTGCTGTCGGAAATAGTCGAAGAACAGTGTCTCCGCGCAGCGCTTGCCCTCGTCATAACAGGCGCGCGGCCCGATCGGGTTGACGCTGCCCTTGTAATCCTCGGTCTGTGGATGCACCTGTGGATCGCCGTAAACTTCCGAGGTCGAAGCCTGAAATACCTTCGCCTTCAGCCGCTTCGCCAACCCCAGCATATTGATGGCGCCAATCACGCTGGTCTTCGTCGTCTGCACCGGATCGAACTGGTAATGCACCGGCGAGGCGGGGCAGGCGAGATTGTAGATCTCGTCCACCTCCACATAGAGCGGGAACGTCACGTCGTGACGCATCGCTTCGAAGCTCGGGTGGTCCAACAGGTGCGCGATGTTGTCGCGGCGGCCGGTGAAATAGTTGTCGACCGCCAGCACATCGTGCCCGTCGGCCAGCAGCCGCTCGCACAGATGCGAACCCAGGAACCCTGCTCCGCCCGTTACCATGATCCGCTTCTTCAGCACGCTCATGCGTTCTTCTCCTGGCCATTCCCTGCGGCGAACGTTACCTCGACCGCCCGATTCATCGATAGGTGAAGTCTGTCTGCGCCATAGCTGCCGGCACCTGTCGTCACTGGCTTCGTCGCCGTGGGTCAAGGTGGGCTTCCGGAAGTCGCACTGGCGAAGAAGCCGGTTTCGCCGCGGAGGCAGCAAGAGCCCGTTGCCATTCGCTAATAAGAACCTCGTCCCTCGCCGACGGGGCCCGCCATTCTTTGGCACCGCTGGTCACATAGTGATCGCTCGCGGAAGTCATGGATCCGCTCGCTATTGCCTTTGCGACGTCGGGATACCTGCGCTGATACCAGGCTTCATCCACGACCGGGCTTCCACCCACCCTGCCTTCGAAATATCCCTCGCGAGCAAAATGTTCATGGGTGCCATCAATTTTTGCCTGCTGCATAGCTTCACTGATATCGACGTTTCGACGCAGATACTGCGCCTCGTCAAACGGCATCTTCCCGACAAGCAGCCGCAACATCAGGTTAAACACAGCTTTCGGAAGCGTGACGTCATCGGCCGTGTGCGGACGGGAAGCAGCCGCGCGCAGTTCGTCCAGGAGCAACTGGTAGGGCGGAACAAACATGGGGTCTCCGAGCATTTGACACCTCAACCTGACTTCATGAAAACCGTCCCCTCTATCAGCCCGGCACTGCCGTCAGCCGGTCCCGCTCGCCGCGTGGTCGCAGATGCGCCGGAACAAGGGACAGCGCAAGCCGCATGAACTGGTTGTTCAACGCCGCCGGGGGGATGCCAAGAGGGAACAGCCATCCCCGTCCCCACTGACGAATGCGTTCGGCGGGCGTGCCGATGTCGAACGCCGCGGTGTTCAGGCCCCCGTTCCATGCCTGCGTCAGCGTATAACACCACGTCTCTGGCCAGATAGAGGGCAGCCATGCCAACTGTGCCCCCTGTGCCTGGATCAAGGAGACGGCCTCGTGCTCATCGTAGCGACCGGTGATGTGAACCTTGCCGGTTGCGAGCAGACGTCCATCGCCACAACTGTAGCCGACCAGTCGAAACGCCACCGGGAGTTTCCGCTCCGCCGCGTCACGCGCGCAGGCCAGAAGAACATCGTAGCCTTTCTCAATGCCGATCGCTCCGATGACGCACACCCGGACTTCGTCGTTGCGATGTGGCGGGAACTCAGGAACGTGAATGTCCTGATCGTTCTCCCATGGGTCTATCCGTGGTGCGGTCAGGGGGAAATGCCGCCGAATTCGGGTGGCGACGTCTTGTGACGGGACGACAATGCCCGATGCGCCGTTCAATTCGGCCGTTGACCGCTGCCGCAACATCGTCGGGCGCGTATCCTCGTCGTTTGTTGTCCCGGCATCGTCTATGCAACTCTCGCAATGTCCGACGTCCGGCTCGCCGCAATAGCGATGCTCGGTGCCCACCAGGTTGATGCGCGGACAAAGCCAGGAGTAGTCGTGGATCACAACTTCGTAGGGAATTTGGAGCTGGGTGAACAAATCCAGAATAGCGTGGTCGTGCCCGATAAGGTGATGCACCTCGGCGCGGATCGGCCGATCCGCCTTCAACAGACGCGCCAACTGGCCAAGCTCTTCGGGGACATGGAAACGGAGATTGGGCGTCCCACCTTCGGGGCCGTCGCCCAGGACGCAATCGTGGCCGGTGTCGCCACGTCGGCCGACCGGCCAGATCACAATTGGGCGCAATCCCTCCGAACGCAGCGCCTGGGCACGCTCCGCGACGCGACGCTGAACCCCTCCACCACGACCGTGCGTGACGAGAAGAACCGATTTCCGTCGTTTTCTCAGCAGTTTCCAATGTTCGATATCCAACCGCTTTCGCGGTTCGCTCAGTGGATCGGCGCGCAGAAAATCCTGAATAAGCGCGTCGTAGCCTGGATGTAGCCGATTGATGATGCGTATGTTGCGTTCGACAAGATAGGTTTTCGTGGCACGAAACGACTGTCCACCGACATGCGCCACGAATATGCCGGGGGCGGCGACATGGCGCCAGCCGAGATGCCGGCCGCGGATGCAGAAATCGTTTTCCTCACCATAGCCCTGGCCGAACTGATCCTCACGAAACAACCCGGTCTCGTTGAGACAATCGCGTTTGATATACATGCAAAAGCCGACAGCCGTCGGAATATCGACTGTCACACCCGCGTTCGCTCGCTGTGCCAGGACATCAAGCTGGATGGTTTCCGCCAATCCCGGAATAGCATTTCCCAGGTCGGTGGTGGGATAGCTGAGGATCTCCGCGTCGTTCGACAGGGGGGTAACCGTGCCGATGGCGGGGGTCGAGTAGGCAATTTCGCGCAGCCGGTGCAACCATCCGGGAGGAACCAGCGTATCGCTGTTCAGCAATACCACGTCGCGGTTCGGGTCNNGGTGACGCGTCGTCGACCACCACGACACGCGCCCATTTCGGCAAGTCGGTAAGCACGGATTCCAGGCAGGCGAGCGTAAGGTCGAGCCCCCCATACACCGGAACGACCACGTCGACCGGGCGCTTCTTTACGCCGCCGCGTGGTGGCCCACCCACGATATGGGCGGGCACCCCCGGGAGCAGAACCAACGCTGGCGCCTTCGAGGTTTTCTGCGCCGGCGCGGGAAACAGATGGGCAACCGCGTGCGACGAGCGCTCCGCACTGACGCGCTCCGCGGTTGGGTCAAGCGGACTGCCGGTCAAATTCCGCCCGTCTCGTCCCAGGACACGCACCGGACCGGCAAAGGCTTGCAGTTGGGTCGCTGATACCCGAAAGCCGCGGGGGCGGGCAAAAAGCTCCGCGGATGCGACCTTCAGCGTATCGTCGTCTGCCACGACGCTCAGGGTGCGACTTCCGTTCAGTGCCACAATTGACAAAACGGGGTCATGATCGGGGTTATTCGGGCACCATGCCCAGCCGTGGATGTCTCCGTCCTTGCTGTCGACAAAGCCTTCCACCCGAACGATCCGATCTACCGCGATCGGGCTGCCGAGCAATGGGGTTGCGCCAACAGCCACCGTGACGGTTCGTCCGGATTCCCACTCGCGCGGGAGACGGCCAACAAGGAGTGTGCTGCCACGCTGTCGATGTAGGGCAATCGGCCGGCCGTCCAGGTCCGCTGTCAGTCTTTCGTGGACCGAGGCCGTCGACGGAACGCACACCACCAGACCACCGGCGCCATCAAGCGCACACCAACCCAATGTAGTCGTGGCCAGAACAACAGCATCGGCAATGGGCGATAGGTCTGAAATGGAATGAGCGTGGTGCGACAGGGAGCGGCCAAGGGCTTCGGCTGCGAGATCTGGCTCACCCTGACGCAGATTTACTGCGGCGAGGGTCAGAGATGCCTCTCGAATATCATCCATATTTTGGGCGGTTTTGATGAGATCGCTTGCCTCCGGCAAGTCGCGATCCAGCATGACGGCGGCGAGCGTGAGACGAACCATTGCATTATTTGGCGCGAGCCGCCGGGCGCGCTCGAGCCACTCTTGCGACAGCTCCAAATTCCCGGCGCTTCTCGCGCGGTGCCCCTGAGCAAGCGCATCCAGAATGGTATCATTCATAGACTTCTTTGCCCGCCTTTCCAAGAAACCTATGCAACATCTTGATACTCTATGCTCAAGAGATATACCCGTTCAACCCTGTTGGAACGCGGGCGCTACGTCAGTCCGAAATCGAACCGGAAAATAATCCTTTATTCGAGCAACCAATCCTAGCGCTGCTTTGGCGCCGCCGAGATTCAAGCATTGCCGTGTTCGGCTCGGTTCCAATTGGTGGCCTGCGCGTGTCACACGTCGTTGCGGTTGTCGGTGTCATAGCTGCGGTGCAGGTAATGGATCAGCGGGTTGTGTTGGTCCGGGTGCATCAGGCCACGGAAGGCACGGCTCGGCCGACCGATATAGCGATGGCGATATTCGGCGGCGCTGAACGCTGCCGACGGGTCGATGTCGTTATACGTGCCCAATTGCAGGAAATGCATGAAGGGATCGCGGCGCCGCCCGACCTGACGGGCGTGGGTCGCCATATAGAAGGCGACGTCGAACAGCGGTGTCGGGCTGTAGGCTTGGCTGCGCCGGTGTGCCAGAAAATGTGCCAGGGCGTTTTGCGACGCGGGAACGGCGTAAGTGGCGCGATACCAGACCGGGTCGAAATACACCGCCGGTCTGCGCCCGGACCGCTCGCCCACCAGCAGATAATGCACCAGCGGATTGATGCCCAGCCGGTCGACGATCGGGTTGGTGGCGCGATACCACTTGGTTTCGAAATAGATGTTGGGTCTGCGGTTCTCGACCCAGCCATAGCGGCAGAAATGCGCGGCCGGATCGAGCCCGGCCTCATGCACGTCGCTGCTGCTGATCAGGTAGTGATTGGAATCGAGCAGGCCGGAGCCGGCGATCAATGCCGGATCGGGGCCTGGATCGATCCCCCGGGCTCGCGCGTCGTCCAGGTGGTGGCGGAACGGGTCGACGCCCCGTCCGGGATCGTCGCGATACGCGGCGATATGGGGGACGGCGAACAGCGCGGCACCGGGGGCGTGGGTGCCGGCGATGCGGTGGGCCAGGAAATGACGCAATGGCGCGATGTCCGCCGCCAGGTCGTGCGCGGCGCGGTACCAGCCGGGATCGAAATACGGTGCGGGGTGGCGCCCCTCGGCTTCGCCGTAGCGGATGTAGTGCAGCAGGGGATTGATGCCGCGTGCCCGGACGTCATCGCTCAGCAGATAGAATTCGGGATCGAACCAAGGATTGGGCTTGCGGCCTTCCTGCCAGCCGAAGCAGCAGAAATGGATCGCGGCATCCAGCCCGGTCGCGGCGACATCCGGGTTGGTCTCCAGGTACCAGGCGATATCCAGCAAGCCGGAGTCCAGAATATCGCTGATCTCGGCATCGTCCGACATGATCACGCTGCGCAAATGCGTGACCGGATCGAGGTCGGCCTCGAGCGCGTCGTCCAGGTAATGGCGGAACGGGTCGATGCCCCGTTCCGGATCGTCGCGATACGGGACGACAAGAGGGACGGCGACCAGTGCGGCACTGGGGGCATGGGTGCCGGCGATGCGGTGGCCCAGGAAGTGGCGCAGTGGCGAGGTGTCCGCCGTCAGGCCGTGCGCGGTGCGATACCAATCGGGATCGAAGTACGGTGCGGGTTGGCGGCCCTCGGTTTCGCCGTAGCGGATGTAGTGTAGCAGGGGATTGATGCCGCTTGCCCGGATGTCATCGTTCAGCAGATAGAATTCGATGTCGAACCAGGNNATCGCTGATCTCGGCATCGTCCTCCCCATCCTGGGTCAGCATAGCGTCATGACTCTCCGGGACTAAACACCTAGGTCAATGTGTAAGCCTATTCCCACTCGATGGTACCGGGCGGTTTGCTGGTGATGTCGTAAGTTACGCGGTTGATGCCGCGCACCT
>PKWQ01000373.1:0-346 GCA_003133265.1 Acetobacteraceae bacterium | reverse complement strand
CCGTCGCCCATCACGCCGACGGTGCGTACCGGCAGCAGCACCGCGAAGGCCTGCCAGATCGCGTCGTACAGGCCGGCGTTGCGGATTTCTTCCAGATAGACCGCATCGGCGCGGCGCAGCAGGTCGGCCTTTTCCCGGGTGATCGCGCCGGGAATGCGGATCGCCAGACCGGGTCCGGGGAAGGGATGGCGGCCGACGATGATCTCGGGGATGTCCAGCTCGCGGCCGAGCGCGCGGACCTCGTCCTTGAACAGCTCGCGCAGCGGTTCGACCAGCTGCATGCGCATCCGCTCCGGCAGGCCGCCGACATTGTGGTGCGATTTGATCGTCACGCTCGGCCCGCCGG
>PKWQ01000419.1:624-3102 GCA_003133265.1 Acetobacteraceae bacterium | reverse complement strand
CTGATCACCTGCGACATGGGTGGCACCAGCACGGATGTCTGCCTGATCGAGCAGCTACGCATTCCCGTCACGAACGAACAGCGCATCGGCGATTACGCCAATCGCACGTCGCAGATTGAAATCAACGCGGTCGGTGCCGGTGGTGGTTCGATCGCCTGGCTGGATGACGGCGACATTCTCAAGGTCGGCCCCCAAAGCGCCGGCGCCGACCCAGGCCCCGCCCGTTATGGCCGGGGCGGTACCGAACCGACCGTGACCGACGCCAACCTGGTGTTGAACCGTCTGGCCCCCGGCGGAAAACTCGCGGGTCAGATCGCGATGGACCCGGACCTCGCGCAGGCCGCCGTTGCGCGCCTGGGGGCGCGCGCCGGGCTGGACGCGCGCGCCATGGCCGAGGGAATCATCCGCATCGCGGTGGCGCGGATGGTGTCGGCAATCAAACAAATCTCCATCGCCAACGGTCACGACCCGCGTGATTTCGTGCTGCTGCCCTATGGCGGCGCCGGGCCCATGCATGCCGCCGTGATCGCCGATGAACTGGAGATGCGGCGCATCCTGGTCTCGGTCGGACCAGGAAATTTCGCCGCGTTCGGGTCGTTGATCACGGACTTGCGGCGGGATTACGCGCGGACACGGACGGCAATACTGACTGGCACCGACTGGGACTCCGTCGATACGATGTTCCGCGAGATCGAGGCGGCGTTCGCTGCGGTGCAAGACCGGCGTTTCGGCCATCGCAGCGGCGGTGCGGTGGAGATCGTCAATTTCCGGGTCACCGCGTTCGGCGTCGTGGACAAGCCGGATTTGCCGCGCTGGCGTTCCGGCGGTTCTCTCGACCAGGCAGTGCGCGAGACGCGCGCGGTCTGGTTCGACGGTGCCGCTCACGACACGCCGGTATTTGACCGGGCGCTACTGGCCTCCGACCTGGTCCTGCACGGGCCCGCGATCGTCGAGGAAAGCGGCTCGACGACCTTGCTGCCGCCGGGCTGGTCGGCGCAGGTGCTGGAGTTCGGCAATCTGTTGCTAGAACGGAATTGAACCGATGGACACGCTCGACGTCAACCCGATCACGCTGGAGGTTGTGTGCGAAAGCCTGATCGCCATCGTGCGGGAAATGCGCGCGACGATCATTCGTGCCTCCTATTCCTCCGTGATTTATGAGTTCGACGATTTTTCCTGCGCCTTGTTCGGACCCACCGGAGAGCTGGTGGCGCAATCGTGGGACCATCCGGGGCATGTGCTGCCGCTGCCCTGGGGCGTGCGCTGCGCGCTGGAGGATTTCGCCGGCGATCTGCATCCCGGCGACGCGATCCTGCTGAACGACCCCTACCGCGGCGGGACGCACCTGAACGACGTCACGCTGCTGTGTCCGCTGTTCTCGAAAACCGGGGAGATGCTGATTTTCCCGGCGGTCCGCGCCCATTGGGTGGATGTTGGCGGGATGGTGCCAGGCAGCTATTCCGGCCTGTCCACCAATATCTACCAAGAAGGCGTACGCATCCCGCCGATCAAGATCTATGAGCGCGGCCGGATCAATCGCGCCGCGATGACATTGCTGATGGCGAACATGCGCGTGCCGGAGGAACGCGAAGGCGATCTCAACGCCTCGTTGGGTGCCTGCCGGATCGCCGAGCGGCGGATCCGCGCGTTGATCGCGAAATATGACTGGGATGTTGTGAAGAGCTGTGTTCGGCTCAATCTCGATCGCACCGAGCGGCGGCTGCGCCAGCGCATCGCGGCGTTGCCGGACGGGGATTATTGTTCCGAGGATTATCTGGAGTTCTACAACCAGGGGAAACTCGACCCGGTGCTGGCGCGGCTGCGCTTGACCGTCGCCGGAGACCAATTGATTGCCGATTTCGCCGGGACCAACCCGCAGGTGCCAGGCGTGGTGAATTGCTCGCTCGCGGTCGCGGGCGCGGGGGTATTTGTCGCGGTCAAGGCGACGCTCGATCCGGGCGGGGCGGTGAACGAGGGCGCGTTCCGGCCGATCACGCTGCTGGCGCCCGAAGGCTCGATCTTCAACGCGCGGAGCGATGCCCCGGCCGGCGCGCACGGCGAAGTGCGCAAGCGCGGCGTTTCGCTGGCGATGGCGGCGCTGGCGCAGATCATTCCCGACAAGGTGTCGGGCGACCTGTGCGGCAGTTCGTTCCCGAATTCGATCGGGGGATGGAATGGACGACGCAATCGGCAATATGTCTATTACGAAGCGCCGGCCGGCGGAAACGGCGGGTTCGCGGACGGCGACGGACCCAGCGCGTTCGTGAATATCGATTTCGGCAACCTGCCCTCGGTGCATAATGTCGAGTCGATCGAAAACGAGATGCCGTTGCTGATTGAAAGCTGCTGCCTGCGCGAAGATGGCGGCGGCGAGGGACGACGCAGGGGCGGCGTTGGGATGATCCGCGCCGTCCGGGTACTGGGACAAGAGGCGAGCTATTCCGTGCTCAGCGACCGCGCGGTGATCCCGCCCTGGGG
>PKWQ01000419.1:0-579 GCA_003133265.1 Acetobacteraceae bacterium | reverse complement strand
GCGGCGGCGGTTATGGCGATCCACTGGAGCGCGAACCGGCGCTGGTCCTGGCGGACGTGAGGGCGGGATATGTTTCTCTAGCGCGGGCGCGCGACGGCTATGGATTGGCGATCACCGAGGCCGGCACGATCGACGCGGCGGCCACCGAGATATTGCGTCAGGAATTGCGCGGGCGCCGGGTCAGCATGCGTGTCATCGCCGATGACGCCGTGGAATCTTACACCGGCGTCAAGGGCAAACGCCGCGTGCTGTGCCTGACCGCCGCGGACGCAGTGCGATGCGGCCTGGAGCGCGACAGCCTGATCGAGATGCTGGGCCGCAACCCGACTCCACTGCGCGCCTGGGTGCGCATAGCCGAGGGCGAGGCCGGAGCCGTCCGGCTCGACGCGTTTGCCCGCACCGTGCTGGCGGTCGCCGATGGGGGCCGCGTGACCCTGCGTTTGCTGGCCGTGCCCCCCCTACCCAACGGCATGGCGGAACCGTGACAACCTGACGGCCATCCCGCTCATGCGGCAGAGAGAAATTGACGCGCGCCAGCAAAATGCAAAGCGGATCGAATGGAGGGGATGATTTGGCGCT
>PKWQ01000305.1 GCA_003133265.1 Acetobacteraceae bacterium | reverse complement strand
CGCCAGCACGGCGTCGATGTCGGGATCGACCAGCAGGACACCGAGCGTGTCGGCATAACGCTGACCATCGGCATCGCCGATGATGTCGATCGGATTGCCGTGCGACCATGTCGGCGGCAGCGCCTTGTCGAGCGCCGCCCGGGTCGCCGGGGACAGATCGGCGAGCGTGCCGCCCGCATCCAGCAGCGCGTCGGTGGCCAGCACGCCGAAACCGCCGCCATTGGTCATGATCGCCAGTCGGTCGCCCCGCATCGGGCGGGCGCGCGCCAATGTCTCGGCGGCGGCGAACAACTGTTCCAGGCCGGGAACCCGCAGCACGCCGGCGCGGCGGAAGGCGGCGNNCGGCGGCGGCGGCGGCGGCCGGGTGACGGCCAGACTTCACCACGATGACCGGCTTGGTCCGCGCCGCCGAACGCGCGGCGGAGAGGAATTTCCGCGCCGATGTGACGCTTTCGACATAAAGCAGCACCGACTTGGTCTGCGGGTCGGCGGCCACGTAATCCAGCAGATCGCCGAAATCGACATCCGCGGTGTCGCCGATGGAAACCATATAGCGAAACCCAATGCCCCGGGCCGAGGCCCAGTCGAGCAGCGCGGCGGCGATCGCACCGGATTGGGTGAAGCAGGCGATGGAGCCGGCGGTGGCGGGCACCGGGCTGAAGCTCGCGTTCACCCCGGCGGCCGGGGCGAGCATGCCGAGGCAGTTCGGACCGACGATGCGCAGCAGGGCTGGCCGCGCGGCGTCCAGCATCGCCTGCCGACGGCGCGCGCCTTCCGCATGCCCGCCCTCGCCGAAACCCGCCGTGATCACCACCGCGCCAGCACAGCCGCGTTTGGCGAGATCGGCGATCAGGCCCGGCACCGCGTCGGGCGGCGTGGCGATCACCGCCATGTCCGGGGCCACCGGCAGGGACGCGACGTCCGGCCAGGCGCGCAGGCCGCTGATTTCCGTTTCCCGCGGGTTGACCGGCATCAAGGTGCCCTTGAAACCGGCGGCAATCATGTTGTCCAGCGCCAGCCGCCCCACGGCGCGCGGGCGGTTGGAGGCGCCGATCACCGCCACGGAACGCGGCGCGAACATCCGATCGAGATTGCGTATGGACATGAGGCCTATCTATCTGCGGGGGAGGACAAGGCACATTGACCGAGGTCAATCACGGCTGCGAACCCGGCAAGACTTGTATAATAGACAAAACCCGCCGGACGTTCTGGCAGATCGACGGCAATGCGGCGCAAAGGGGGAGATGAACAATGGCGACAATCGTGCTGATCCATGGCGCGTACCAGGGCGGCTGGATCTGGCAACCGGTGGCATCGCGGCTGCGCGCGGCGGGGCATCGGGTCTACGCGCCGTCGCTGGACGGCTGCGCCGAGCGGAGCCACGCGGTCCGCCCCGGCATCACCAACGCCACGCACGGCGCCGAAATCGCGGCATTGCTGCACTACGAAGACCTGCACGACGCGGTGCTGGTCGGCACCAGCACCGGCGGGATGGTGATGAGCGCGGCGGCCGAGCAGGCGCGCGAACGGATCGGCCGGCTGGTCTTCGCCGACGCGCTGGCCTTGCTGGACGGCGAATGCGTCGCCGGCCACGTCAAGCGCCCGAGCGCCACCTACACCGAACTCACCACCGGCATCGCCCGCGCCGACGCGGAAGGGCGGCTGTTCGCCGACCTCGACCCGGCAACCCGCGCCTGGGCGGTGGAGCGCACCGGGATGCACCCGATCGCGGCGATGGAGGGCAAGGTCGAGCTGAAAAGCTTCTGGCAGCTTCCCTGGCAGGCGACGGTGGTCTGGTGCCGGCGCAGCGCCAACCCGGCGGTGGCGCACCAGAAACGCGTCGCTGAACGGTTGAACGCCGGTTGGCACGAGATCGACACCGGCCACTACCCGATGCTGAGCACCCCGGACGAACTCGCCCGGCTGATCATCTCGGGCTAGATCGACATTTCGCCCCGCCGGCACGCGTCAGCGCGGGCGGTCGATCCAGCATGGGGGGCGCTTGACTCGCGTCCGCCACTGTCCGTTGATCGCTCCGCGGGCTGCGGACAGCAGCGGGGGGACAACGAACGTGAAGACCAAGGAGCTGGCGAGCTTCGCCGACGCGGTGCGCGATATTCCGGACGGCGCCTCCATCGCCTTTGCCGGCTTCGGCCCGGTCGGCGTGCCGTACAATCTGCTGAACGCGCTGGCCGAGCAGGGGGCGAAGAACCTGACCTGCGTGGCCAACACCACCGGCGGCGCCGGCCAGCCGCGCATGCCCGATATCGGACGGCTGGTGGAACAGGGCCAGGTGCGCAAGGTGATCTGCAGCTTCACCGCCGCGACCCGCGCCTCCGACCAGCTTCCGTTCACGAAATACTACGAGTCCGGAGAGGTGGAGGCCGAACTGGTGCCGCAAGGCACGCTGGCGGAACGGCTGCGCGCCGCCGGCGCCGGCATTCCCGCCTTCTACACCCCGGCCGCCGTCGGCACCGAACTCGCCGAGGGCCGCGAGACGCGCAGCTTCGGCGGGCGCGACTACCTGCTGGAGCACGCGCTGCCGGTCGATTACGCCTTCCTGCGCGCCTGGCGCGCGGATGCGTTCGGCAACCTGCTGTTCCGCCGCTCGCAGCGCAATTTCAATCCGGTGATGGCGATGGCGGCACGGATCACGATCGTGGAAGTGGAGGAAGATATCCTGCCGATCGGCGGGATCGACCCGGACGAGGTACACACGGCCGGCATCTTCGTCCACCGGCTGGTGCGCATCCCGCCCGCGCCGGCGGGCATCTGGCAACCCGGGCCGAGGGAGGTACGGCGATGAGCGGCACGAAAGGGCTGTCGCGCCAGCAGATCGCCGATCGGCTGGCGTTCGAATTCCAGGACGGCTGGATCGTCAACCTGGGCGTCGGCATGCCGACGCTCTGTTCCAACACCGATATCGGCGACACCCAGATCATCTACCACTCGGAGAACGGCGTGATCGGCTACGGGCCGCTCGCCGAGCCGGGCAAGGAAGATCCGCATCTGGTCAATGCCGGCGGGCAGAACGTCACGCTGCGCCCGGGTGCGGCGATCGTGCACCACGCCGACAGTTTCGCCATCATCCGCAGCGGCAAAATCGACGTGACCGTGCTCGGCGCCTACGAGGTCGCCTGCAACGGCGATTTCGCCAACTGGAAGATGGCCGGCGCCAAGGGCGGCGGCATCGGCGGCGCCATGGACCTCGCCGCCTGCGCCAAGCGGGTGTTCGTGATCATGGAGCACACCACACGCTCCGGCGGGCCGCGTCTGATCGCGCGTTGCAACATACCTGTCACCGCGCGCGGCGTGGTCACCCGCGTCGCCACCAATCTCGGCCTGTTCGAGCCGCTGGGCGAGGCCTTCCTGATGCACGAGATCGCCCCCGGCATCACCGTGGAGGAAGTCCGCGCGCAGACCGGGGCGGAGGTACGGGTGCCGGACCGGCTGCCGACATTCAGGCTGGCGCGATAGCACCCCGGATCAGTGGCGGCATGGCTGGACGGCGCGGCGCTGGCCGGGGCAATCTCCGCCGCGAGCGCCCGAGCGAGGGCGCGTTGAGAGAGGAAGCCCCTATGCGCCAGCACCGTATCGCCTCCATCCCCGCCGACGGCATCGGCCCCGAGGTCATCGAAGCCGGGTTGGAGGTGCTGGACGCGCTGGTCGGGCGCGATCTGGGCTTCACCCTGAAGATCGACCGCTACGACTGGGGCTCCGACTATTACCGCAAGCACGGCGTGTTCATGCCGCCGGACGGGCTGGCCTGGCTGCGCACCGCGGATGCGATCTATTTCGGCGCCGTCGGCGATCCGAACATCCCCGACCATATCTCGCTCTGGGGGCTGCGGCTGCCGATCTGCCAGGGCTTCGACCAGTATGCCAATGTCCGCCCGACCCGCATCCTGCCGGGCGTCACCAGCCCGCTGCGCGGCGTCGGTCCCGGCGATCTCGACTGGCTGATCGTGCGCGAGAACAGCGAGGGCGAGTATGCCGGCCAGGGCGGGCGGACCCATCGCGGCCTGCCGGAGGAAGTGGCGACCGAGACCGCGATCTTCACCCGCACCGGCGTGGAACGGATCATGCGCTTTGCCTTCGAGAGCGCCCGCGCGCGCCCGCGCAAGCACCTGACGGTGGTTACCAAATCGAACGCGCAGCGTTACGGCATGGTGTTCTGGGACGAGATCGCCGCCCTGGTTTCGCACGACTACAAGGACGTGACCTGGGACAAGGAACTGGTCGACGCTATGACCACGCGCATGGTGCGCAAGCCGGCCAGCATCGACACCGTGGTGGCGACCAACCTGCACGCCGACATCCTGTCCGACCTCGCCGCCGCCCTGGCCGGCTCGCTCGGCATCGCGCCGACCGGCAATGTCGATCCGCAGCGCCGCAGCCCCTCGATGTTCGAGCCGATCCACGGCTCGGCCTTCGACATCACCGGCAAGGGCATCGCCAACCCGGTGGCGAGCTTCTGGACCGCCGCGATGATGCTGGAGTATCTGGGCGAGAAGCCGGCGGCGGACCTGCTGATGCAGGCGGTGGAGCAGGTCTGCGCCGCCGGTATCCTGACGCCCGACCTGGGCGGCAAGGCGACGACGAAGGACGTTACCCGCGCGGTGTGCGAGGCGGTGCGCGGGATCAACCGATAGCGTGCGACCGGCGGCTCAGCCGCCGTAGAACACGGTCTCGCCGAGGTCCTTCATTTCCAGGATCGCCGCGTCCGGGCGGCCGTCGATCGGGTTGGGCAGGTGCGCCTGCGTCACCTCGCCCACCACGATGTGGTGGTCGCCTTCCTCGACGATGGTCTTCACCTTGCACTCCAGCGCGCCGATCGCCGCGTTCAGGATCGGCAGGCCGTTGGCGCCGTCATGGAATTCCTGGCCGGATAGCTTGCCGTCCACCAGCGCCGCCGGCTTGAAGAAGGTGAAGGCCAGCCCCTTGGCGTCCTTGCCGAGCATGTTCAGCGTGAACAGGCCGGTGGATTTCAGCAGCGCGTAGGCCCCGGAATCGGCCTTCACGCCCACCACCACCAGCGGCGGAGTGAACGCGGTCTGCGTCACCCAGTTCACCGTCGCCGCCGCCACGGTGCCGGCGCCGGCCTTGGCGGTCAGCACATAGATGCCGTACGGGATCATCCGCAGCGTGGCCTTCTTGGCGTCCAAATTCATTACATGCTCCTGCGATTGTTTTTGCTGGGGCCGAGCATACAGGCTGAAATCAAGTGGCGGGAGTCATTGGACGATTTTCAGGGGCGTTCTTTGCGCATGGTCTTGTGGCTGGTTGATACCAGTGGCTCCATCCGATGACCGATTCGGGTGGGCGAGCGGACCCGACGTGGGGCTGAGGGACTGTTCGAAGAAGGCGCCGAAGAAGAGAATGCACCCTTCAGCACATTCTCAAGCGGTCCCAAGCCTCGATACAGCGATCTCGTCCAGAGCAGCGAGAAAACGGGAGAAGGCCATCGAGACGCCCTTGGGTTTGCGAATGGTGCCGTCCTTACGTATCAGGGCTGCTATGTATGGTGCATCAGTCTCTGAATAATCAGGAACACGCACCTTGCCAGACGGGCGCAATTCTCTGGTGAGGATTTCCTTTGCGTCCTTGATCCTGTCTACTCGCTTGCCGGAACGATCCTTGAGAGGTTCCCATGTTGGCCGGTGTTTTGCGACTTGATCAGGCCACATGAACCACCAAGCCTCCATCTCCCAAGCTGGGGATGTTGCGATAACTTTTATGCCAGAATCCGAGACGGCCTTCATATCTAATTTGTGCGCTTCTTCATCTTTACTTGTTTCTCTGATACAATCAGCAGGCTCTATTTCGTCCAAATCCCGATGTAAAATAATGGCGTGTACATCATACGTAACGCTTGCCGCCCGAAGTGCTCGAACAACTAAATTGGTACGACTTTCGTGCTTTTGTATATCGGTGATTCGGCGAAGCGTTGGTGGTCGTGTCATTGCCTTAGCAGGCGGTAATTCTGGCCGTGCAGCTGCAATCAGTTCCTTCAATGCTTTTGCATCGAATATGCTTTCCCCATAAGTGAAAATCGTCCGCGGGCGAGGAGGAGTTTTCTTTTTCATCTTGGCGCGCCTCCCAGGAGGCCGGAGTACCATAGCTCACCGATCCGTAAATCTGACTCTTCTTCCATCTTCTTAATAGTTTTTGGATCGAGTTTCGGCACTTCAGTCACACCGCTATCCAGATTTTTTTCAAATACAACCAGTTCCTCAGCAGCAATCCGGTTTACGAGTGCTGGAGAGTGAGTGGCGACTATTATTTGACTTCTTTCTGATGCCTCTCGAAGGCGCTCAACTAAGACGTCAAGTGCGTGAGGGTGTAAGCCATGATCAACTTCCTCAAGACACGTCAGGCGCGGCGGGTTGGGGTCTCGTAGCATGGTGAACAGAGAGATCGACCGCACCGTCCCATAAGATGCAAACCTGATAGGGGTTACGTCGCGAAGTCCACGTTCGCGGATACCGATTTGCACAATATCGGCGTCCGCACCAAGACGAGCGAACTCAAATCTTTCAAATCCGGGTAGAACGTATCGGATGTCATCCTGTATGGCGGTTAGAATATCGGGTTGCTCGTCACGTAAATTAGCCAGGACGGCAGCCAAATTTGAGGCACTAGGGTTCAGATGTATTCCATCAGACACGCTCGCCGGACGTCGCGCCGCATCGACGTTCGGATCGAATAAGCGCAAATCCTCGAAAACTTCCGCTAACTGACTAACTTGTTCGGTATCGCTCCGTGCGCCAATACGACGTAGTACCGAGAGCGCAGACGCATCCGAGCCAATTTCACCAGTTGCTCCCTGGCCGGATGCCCCTCCCTTTCGAGTGGGACTAATTGTCTCGTACTCGTATTTTGACCCTCCGAGAGTAATTCTTCTTCCGCGTCCGGCACTTCGTTTCAGGAGCAACACCTCATCGCGGCGAACTCCTATCTGGCCGTTGAGGAGCTTCGCCGGCCGGAACCTAAGGCTGTATTCGTCAAGCGCGGTCGGGCTGGAATATTCTGAGATCTCGCCCTTTATAGAGATATGCACGCCGAGCCGAACCTGAGCAGATTCAGCGCGGCAGAACACGCGATCGTATCCGCCAAACAACCTCGATAGCGCTGGTGCGAGATCGGTGCGAGCAACCTCTCCGAGGAAGCGAAACACCGAGAGGAAGTTTGACTTACCGCCCCCGTTCGGCCCGACCAAGACGTTCAGCTTTCCGAGACTAACCTCGACATCCTGAAGACTGAGGAAGTTTTTGACATTCACATGCCTTATCGGCACTTTCTGGGCGCTCGGGTCCACTTTCCGTTGCGACATATAGCTAACCCTCAAACTGTGCGTTGGTTAGGCCTCTTGAGCTACCGTCTGTATAGTCAGATGGCGAGATCGGCAATGAGGAGTGTCCACCGGAGCCAGCACCGCTGCCATAACACCCCCTACCGCCACCCCAGCAGCGCCCGCTCGATCCGCCCGATCGTCCAGGACACCGCCAGCCCGAGCATCGACAGCACCACGATGCCAGCCAATAAATTATCGGTGTCGTAGAGATTGCCCGCCGCCAGCACGAAGGCGCCGATGCCGTGCTCCGCGCCGATCATCTCGGCGGCGACCAGCAGGATGATCGCCACCGAAGTCGTAATACGGCAGCCGCTCAGGATCGCCGGCAGCGCGCCCGGCAGGATGATCTTGCGGATGATCGACAGGCGGGACAGGTTGAAGCCCTGCGCCATGCGGATCAGCGCGCGCGGCACGTTGTCCACCGCGCCGGCGGTGTTGATGACGGTGGGGAAGAATACCCCGAAGGCAAGTGTGGCGATCTTCGAGCCCTCGCCGATGCCGAACCAGATGATGAACAGCGGCACCAGCGCGATCTTCGGGACCGGGAACAGCGCCGAGACCACCGCCATCCCCGGCGAGCGCACTACCGAGAACAGCCCGACAGCGAACCCCAGCGCGAGGCCGGCCACGGTACCCAGGCTCCAGCCGATCGCCAGACGAGCCAACGAGGCGCTGAGATGCGTCCACAACTCGCCGCTGACCGCCAGACGATACAGCGCGATGGTGATCGCCTGCGGCGCCGGCAGGAACAATGTCGGCAGCCAACCGGCCCAACTCGCCAGTTGCCAGACCGCGATCAGCCCGATCAGGGTCGCAGCACCTGCCGCCGGCACGGCGCGCGGGGCGAAGCCGCCGCCGCGAAACGGCACGCTACCTTGCATCCGCATCGCCGATCTCCCTTTCCGCCGCCACCGCATCGTCGCGGATCAGATGCCAGAGCGCGGTCTCGATCGCCAGCAGGTCCGGGTCCGTCGCCGCGCGGCCGAGCAGCGGACGGTCGATGCGCACCACCTGGCGCACCCGGCCCGGCCGGCGCGACAGCACCACGATCTGCTGGCCCAGCCGCACCGCCTCGGCCAGATTGTGGGTGACATACACCGTGGTGGTGCGGGCACGCGCGATCAGCCCGGCGAACTCGTCCAGCAGCAGCCCGCGCGTCTGCGCGTCCAGGGCGGACAGCGGCTCATCCATCAGCAGGCAGCCGGGCCGCACCGCCAGTGCGCGCGCGATGCCGACGCGCTGGCGCATCCCGCCGGAAAGCTGGCGCGGCCAGGCGGCGGCGAAGTCGGACAAGCCGGTCAGCGCCAGCATTTCTTCCACGCGCGCCGCGCGTTGCACGCGGGTCAATTCGTGGTCTTCCAAGACCAGCGAAATATTTCCCGCCACCGTCCGCCAGGGCAGCAGCGAGGCATCCTGGAAGACGTAGGTCAGCGGGTTGAGGCAGTCGTCGGCCACGTCGCCATCGGC
>PKWQ01000338.1 GCA_003133265.1 Acetobacteraceae bacterium | reverse complement strand
GAAAGGCCGGCGCGGCGGCGGCGCGCGGTGCTGCCTCGGATCGCTCCGGGACGGGTACTGGCGGTCTGGGCGCGGGCGGCTGGGCGGCGGGACGCGCCGGCGTGGTTGCCGGCAGCGCTTCCGACAAGTGGCGCAAATCCACCAGGCCGGCGGCGGAGTTGGCGATGGCGCGGTCCAGCGCGGCGAGATCCCGGCGGATGGCGGCGATGCCGGCGGCCACGCCGTTGTCGAGCGCGAGCGTGATGCCGATGGTGTAGGCGTCGATCATCGCAGGGCTCCGTTGAGCGCCTCGGCAATGGCGGCGCCGACGGAACGCGCGATCTCCGCCGCATGCGTCGCCGCCGTGGTGGCGAGGAAGGGACGCGGGGGGACGCGCATCGTGCCAAGCTCCTGATCGACCGCGACCGGGTCGTCGGAGCCGACGACGGCGCTGTCGGCATCCGTACGGTGGTCGATGGAGGCGCGCAGCGCGCCGGTGCGCAACCAGGGCGTTGCGTGATCGCCGCCGGGCGGGTTGGAAAGCGATTGCCGCACCGCCGCATCCAGCCGCTCCGCCGCGTCTTCCAGCGCCGCATGCTGCACGGCGGGAAGATCGAGGCGGGCCAGGCGATCGGCAAGCGCCCGCAGACCGTCGAGAGCGATCATGTCCGGTCCTTCCAACTGAGGCTCGGCCAGTCGAACACCCGGCCTTCGAGCGTGCCGAGAACGACGACGAAGGCGAGACGCTCGTCCTCGGGCAGGGAAAAGGCGACGTCGAAGGGCACCCCGTGCCTGACCAGGTAGAGACAATCGATCAGGTCGGGGTGCCGGCTCAGTTTCCCGCGTTGGCCACGGTTTCGGGCGCGCGTGGCGGCGGGGCGGGGTCCAGCGCGGCGGCGACGGCGGCGATACCGGCGTCGCCGAGGCGAACGACCAGGGCCTCTATCTGCTGCTCGCTCGCCGGCTGCGGCACCGGAACGTCGTCGATCGCGGTGACGGAGACGGCGAGCATTGCCATGCCGAGCCAGCGGTCGTTCTGGGCCAGCACCGGACCGGCGGCCTTGAACAGGCGCAGCCGGTCGAGCGCGGTCATGCGCCGGAGCGTGAGCCGCCTGCCCTGCCCGTCCGTCACCGTCTTCTCGGCGGCGGCGGCGGCGAGGATTGTTGCGCTCGGGGTCATCAGACGCGCTTGCGGCGGGAGGCGAAGAATTCGAGCTTCTGCTTGACGCTGGAATCGCCCTTCCACTGGCCGGCGCTGGCCAGGTGGAAAGTGACGCTTTCGTACTGATAGGTGGATACGGAACCGTCCGGCTCCGTCACATACTGGTAAAGCGTGCCCAGCCCGACATGGTTGCCGGCGTAGAAACTATTCTCGGCGGCGGCGATGAAGTCGTCGACGGCGGAGTTGCCGCGCTCGACCTCGAACGTGCCCTCCCAGCCCTTGGGCAGTTCGGTGCCGAGCTGGGTGCCGTCCAGGCGATCGACCCGGACGGGATGGGTGAGCTGGTGACTCTCGAAGGCGGTGACGTGGGTAAGGTCGATGCGGCCGTTGGGGCCCATCACGACGAGCTGAGTGTCGCGACCGACCGAGAAGGTGTTGAGTGCCATCTATTATGTCTCCTCAGGCCGGCTGACCGCCGGGCAGGGTCTGGCGAGCGACCTGCACGGTCTGGCCGCCTTCCATGTTGACGATGAACTTTTCGTTGATCGCCTGGTACTGGACCTGCGCGTCCGATTGCACGTAGCCGAGCGCGGTGCGGCTTTGCGGGTTGTTCGAGGTGTCGCAGATGACGCTGAACGGCAGCGACCCGTCGGCGCTGCCGAGCAGACCCTGGCCGAGCATATTCTGCAGAAAGCTGAGCTGCGTCGCCCGGACGCGGCGGAACAGGTTGGCGTTGATGAGCTGGCCGACATAGATGCCCATGCCGGCGGCGAGCGTGGCGGCGATGTAGTTGGTCAGGCGGGTATAGTTGTCGCCGTTGGTGCCGGTGTTGCTGGACGAGTTATGCCCACCGCGCACGCCCCAGAAACTGCCGGCGGGCTGCGGGTTGGAGATCACGTCGATCCCAGCGCCGAGCAGCACCGCCAGTTCCGCCGACGAATAGGACGTGCTCTGGCCCGATCCCGGCGTGCCGGATTTCTGGCTGCCGATGATGCCGTAGAGCTGCTTGTTGAGGCTCGACTGCTCGGGCGAGAGGTTGGACAGCCGGCCGGCGACGAAGCCCTGCGGGCAGACCAGACGGACCGTGCCGTTGACCTGGTCGTTCCACCACAGCCAGTCGCCGAACATCAGCTTGGCGGCGTAGCTGTCGAGGCCGGCCTGCTGCTTGACCGTGACAGCGTTGCCGATCGTGTCGCCGGCCGGGCCGGTGAGGATCATGTAGACGCCTTCTTGCAGGCCGAACGATGCCTGGGTGGTCCATTGCGTCGGATCGTCGGCATCCGCGAGCAGACCGATCGAGCAGCCTTGGCCGCGCAGCGCATACATGCCGTGGCGAGGCGGGGTGTCCGTACCGACAAGCGTTGCCGCATTGACGGTCACTGCGCCGTCGGTTCCCGCGGTGCCAGAGCCAAGGGTCAGCGCAAAGGCGGCCGGCGCGACGATGGCGCCACCAGCGTTGGCGGTAACGAATTGCGAGGGGCCACGCTGCGGCCCCTGCCCCTGGTTCACCGCGGATGCGAGCGCGACCCAAAAGGCAGAGCCGGTGCCGGCGATATTGTCGAACACCTCCGGCGCGATGCCAGGGAGCGAAACGGTTAGGCGCCAGCTATTCGGCCGTGAACCGGGATTGAGCGCCAGCGCGACGGAATTGCCGAGCGATCCGGTGTAGAGCGCGGTGAAGGTGGCCGTGGTTGCGGGAACCTGCACCTGTGCGGCGGTGTCGGTGCCATCGGTCACGCGCACGCAGCGGAAATTCTGCGCGCCCTGCTGCACGGCGGTGGCGATCTGGGTGCCAAGATCGTATTTGCGCGCCATCACCGGGCCGAAATTGCGCGCATAGTCGGCCATGGTGGCAACGATCACCGGCTGGCCAACCGGCCCCCAGGCGGCTGTGCCGACCGCACCGACCACATTGGTCGGCACGCCGTTGAGCACCAGATTCTGCGGCGGGACGATCTGGACATAGAGATCGGGCACCACCAGAGCGGTGGTGTTGATGCTGCCCTGTTGAACGATCGGCATGTGGTTCAGTCCTCCTTCGGCGCGGGCGCGGCGGACGCAGTGCCGACACGCACGACATTCGCCGCGTGCTCGCTGTTGAGGATCGCGGCGATGCGTGCCGCGTCGGTGATTGCCTCACCCCGGGCGAGGCCGCCGAACGGCCTCACCACGACCAGATGCATGTCCATGGTCACTCCAGTTTTATGCGGTAAGATTTTATGCGGTGAGATTCTGGGAATTCAGCGCCAGCACGCCGAACAACATCGAGGTCTGCGAGGCGACGACGGTCGTTGCGTATTCGACGTTGTAAAGCAGGTCCCGACGGTAGAGCGAGGCGTCCTGAGACTGGTCGAACACCGTGCTGGCGGCGTATCGGATCCGTGCCACCGATGTGTCCGCCAATGTGATGAAGTTCATGGCGGCAAAAGCGGTGTCGATCGCAACAGCGGCCGCGTCGCGGCTGGCGGGCGTCGGGCACCAGCAGGTAAGCCGGAAATTCTGACGCTGGCGGCGGATTTCCCGCATCGCCGGCGCATCGGCAACCACGCGGGCAAGCAGATCGCCGGCGCCTGGTATGGTCAGGATGGCGCCGCTGAGCGTAACGATGCTGTCTGCCCGGACCAGGGCGGCAAGATTGGCCGCGACCAGCGCGGGGGTATCGTTCGCCACGGCGCGGTAGGCGTAGGGCTTGCCGTCCACCAGCAGGCCCGCGGCCTGTCCCGCGTCGGCACTGCCCGCGAAAGCCACGGAAATGCCGGAGACGGTCGCGGTCAGCGTGGGCACGACGGGGGAGACTTCCCATTCCTCGGGATAGCGGGTGGTCAACTCCGTCGCCGCCTCGCCGGCGAAGATGGTGACGTTGATCCGGCCGGCGGCGAGATCGGCATCCAGCGCCGTCGGATTGGGCCAGCCGCGATAGATGCGGCACGGCATGCCCGGCACGCTGTCCGCGCCGGTACCGTTCGGATAGAGGGCGGCGGAGACGAGTGCTGCGAGCGCCGTCTCCACATCGGATTGATCGGCCATCAGGTAGTCGCCTGCTTGACGGTGAGACGCCAGCCGAGTTCGGTCAGTTCGGCGGAGGAGATCGTGGCGGTACGGCCGAGCTCGTCGGTCATCAGATCGGCCGGACGCAACAGCGCGCCGGGAAACGCGGGCAGCAGAACGGTCCAGTAGGGAATGGCGCCGTCGGTGGGCAGGTCGGCATCCGGATGGCCGCTGCCGGAGGCACCGAGCACGCTGGCGGGCCAATGGGTCAGCAGCGTGGTGGCATCGGCGAGCGAAACACCGCCATACAGGTTCACGCCATTCGTCGTGGGCGCGGCGGGACGGACGAAGCTGACGACGCGGTTGGTGCTGACGCAGAGCGCGGGCAGCAGGCGTTGCTGCGCGGCGACGAACCAGATGGCGCCGTCCTGCGCCAGATAGTCGCCGGGCCTGGTGTAGGCGGTGTCGAACACGCCATGCCAGAGCGCCGCGCCGTAGCCGTTCGGCTGGGCGAACTTGCCGTCCGGCCCAGTGAACGCGGCATGCAGGCGCAAAAACCGGTTGGCGGGCGCGAGCGGCTGGGCCGTGCTGTTGGGACGATACGCGTCGGCGGAGGCGCCGAGGCGACGGGCCGCCACGTTCAAGCCCCAGCTGATACGATCCTGCAAACGGCTCTGATCCATGTCACACCACCAAGGCGATGCTGCCGCCGGACGCGAGCGCCGGGCCGGGCGGCATGCCCAGGAAACCGCAGAGACGGCGGCGCCAGTCGTCGAACAGCGCCGCACGGTCCTCGGTCTCCGAGCGGTTGTGGGTCCAGACCGCCGCCTGATCGGTGTCCAGGTTCTCGCCGGATCGGGGAACGGCGAATTCGAGCGACAGCAGCGTAGTGAGGTAGCGACGCAGCACGGCTTCCTCGGCGGGAGCGA
The DNA here is from genome assembly GCA_003133265.1 of Acetobacteraceae bacterium. Classification (GTDB taxonomy): domain Bacteria; phylum Pseudomonadota; class Alphaproteobacteria; order Acetobacterales; family Acetobacteraceae; genus PALSA-911. The sequence continues at coordinate 6,689 of PKWQ01000338.1, read as the reverse complement.
GGTTGTTCAGGCGGAATTCCATCAGGCCGTACGCCTGGTAGAATCGCCAGTTCTGGAAGCCCGCCGATCCCGCGCCATAGGCGGGATAGCCGCAGAAGCGGCGGGCATCCGTCTTTTCCGCATCCGTGAGCGACATCAGAGATAGGACCCGTCACCACGCGTGAACAACACCGTGCCGGAACCGCTGGCGAGCAGCGCCGCCACGTTGGTTATCAGCGTGTTGATCCCGAGCATGATCCGGGAATTCGGCAGCACCGGCATGTCCGCCGCCGTGGCGACCACCGAAGGGTCGGCCCCGAAACGGACATAGGCAAGCGAGGTGGTGGTGTTGGTCACCACCACCGAATCGCCGCCGCCAGCCAGCGGAACGCTGGCCGAGGTCGCGGTTGCACCAAGCGCGACCGTTCCGGCTGGGCGGAACGGCAAGGTTGATCCGATGGCCATGTCTGTTCCGCTCCCTGCTGGTTCAGCCGATATGCTCGATCATCGCCGCCCGCTTGAAGGCGGCGTTGGTCGCGGTGGGGATCGTGCTGGGGTTGGTGGTGGTATCGGACGGCGTGCAGAAGCCGCCGATCCAGTACCAGGACTGGGCGATGATCTGCTGCAAGCGGTCGATCGGCTCGCGCGTCACCATCGCCACGCCATCGACGATGGAAACGATGCTGTCGGCGGGTGCGATATCCTCCGCGGCCATGCCGGCGAAGTCGCCCTCGATCAGCGCACCCTGACCACAGACGATCGGGCGCCGGATCATCAGGCCCGCCAGGCTGGGGTGCGGTTGCACGAAAGCTTCCGTGGTGGGGATGAAGCGCAGGCCGAGAAAGTCGTTGACCATGCCCTGACGGAACACCTGGTTGGCCGAGGTGGCGCCCTGGAACAGCTGACGGAAATCCGGGTCGGCGAACAGCTGGCGCGCCGAGACCGGATCCAGATAGCAGTTGTAGACGCCGTCGATTTCCGGCACCGCGTTCATGCGCAGCTTGGCCACCGCATCAAGCAACGCCGACATCGTCAGCGTGTCGCCGGCGAGAAGGCTGGAGGTATTGCCCCGCTGCGACGGACGGACGATCACCGAGGCAATCGCCGAGGTGACGCTGTTGCCGGCGGTGCCGTCGGATACCGACACGGCACTGGACAGGGTCAGCACGCCGGAGATGCCGTTCGGCGCGGTGGAGACATTGGTGGTATCCGTCACCGCGCCGAGCAGCGTGTAGGGATTGGCACCGATGGTGACGGTCAGCGTGTTGGACGTGCTGACCGGCGTCTGCACACCGTTGACGAAGACGGTGAGAAAGCCGCGGATATCGTCCACCGCGACCGCCGCCCCCGGCGAGCCAAGCGTGGTCCGCACGCGGGTGTTGCCGCCGAAATAGGAATTGAACAGGGCGTTGCGGGCCAGCTCATCCAGGCTGCGCGCCGCCTGTTCGCCGTTCACATGGGCATTCTGCAGGAACTGCGAGGCGATGCCGACACGGCTGGTGACCATGTTGAGGTCGGTGGTCGCGGCATAGTGGTTGATGGTAAGCGTATATTGCTCGATCCCCCAGGTGCTGGGCGTGAGGCCGTTGTCGAGGTTGGTGTTGGTGGCGGGCGGAACCGGGGTCGTGACCGACGGCTTCAGGCCGGCGCGGGTCTTGGTCAGCGTCTCACCGATGCCGACGGCGATGTCTTCGCGGTCGGCACAGGCGCGATAACCAAGGCGGGACTGCAGTGCCTGCTCGAACTCGCGTTCGAGGAAGCCCTGCTGGATGATCGGCTGAAGGGCGGCGGGGAAATTCTGGATACCCATGCGAAAAATTCCTTGAGCTTGTTAGCGGCGTTTGATGAGGTCCGCGCGTGCGCTGCGGTACTCGGCGTCGGTCATGTCCTTGGCCAGCTTCTTGCGCGGGGCCTGCGCTGGCGGCGGCGTGGACGAGGAGGAAGACGACACGCCCCCGAACAGCCAGGGCTTGTCCCGCTTCATCCGCGCCATCAGCGCGCCCGCGCCATCGACCTCTCCGGTCGGCGACAGCTTCACGGCGGCGAGATCGAGAAGTTTCAGGCCATCGAGATCCACCATGCCGGCGCGTATCGCTTCGGCCTTCAGTTCAGCGCGGATCACGCGGGCATCGGTGTCCGCGTGGCTCGCGGCGAGCTGGCGTTCCAGCGCATCGGCGCGCGCGCGCAGTTCGGCCAGCGGGTCGGCGGGATCGGGGGGAAGTTGGGGTTCGGTCATACACCCTTCCTGACGTTCTTGCGGGAGTTGGAAATGCGTGCCAGCTCAGCCGGCACGTCCTCGATGTCGTAGGTGTCGGCGATCGACTTGACGGCGGTTTCACGGCTGATCTGGCCGGAGGCGATGAGGGTCGCGAGCGTCTGGGCGTCGCGCTGACGGTCTTCCGCGGTCGAGGGATACCAGCGGGGCCATTTCAGGCTGAGCCGCGCGGTGGGATCGAGGGCACCGATCTCCTGCTCCATCACCTTGAGGCGGTAGACGTTGGAGGCACGCAGGATCATGCGCGCGAGTTGCAGCAGCGCACCCTCGCCGTAGCTGATACGCAAATTGTCGGCGAGCCAGATCAGGCCCTGGTTCATCAGCTCCAGCGCACGGCCGGACTGCGCGGCTGTCAGCCGGTCCGCGCTGGCGCGATTGCCGTGGACGCTTTCCAGGGCGTATTCCCGCAAGCAACGGACATATTCGATGACGGCGGCCGAGGCCGTGCCGCCGATCTCCAGCAGCTTGGCATCCCCCTTCTCGCTGACCACCAGGGCATTGCCGACACCCTTGACGATCTCGTTGTCGGTGGTGGCGGGCTCTTTGATCAGCAGCGTGGGATCGGAACTGTATTTCAGGCCGCGGCCGGCCTGACTGAGCTGGTAGTCGATCTCGATCTGCGTCTCGATCGCAGCACGAAACGTGCAGGCGCCGTCGTTGGCATCGCCGGTCGCGGACAGGCCGGGGAGATTTCTGATCCAGACGATCGGCACGAAGCCAAGGCCGTGGCGAACCGAACGTGCGTCGTCGATCTGGGGCTGGTCGGCGCACCCGGTCGGTTGCGGCAGGAACCAGGTTTCGTTCTGATTGTCCCAGGTACGAGAGAACCAGTATTCCCCGGTCGGGTCGGCGNNCAGTATTCACTGGTCGGGTCGGCGATATCGTAGCCGCCGGCAGCAAGAAACGTGCCGGAGACCTTGTAGGTCTCGGTGATCGAGGCGAGCGTATCGGGCGCTTCCCGGTCCCAGACCGGCGTCAACCAGGTCGTATCGAGGACGCTGAAAAAGACGCGTCCGCGCAGCACGCGCATGAGGACGGCGACCGATCCGATAGAGCCGCGGATGGCGGCTTCGGTCATCACCTGATTGAGGCGCGCTTCCTTGACGATGTCGGCGAGCGTGGCGCGCAGCGCGCGGTCGGCGCAGTCGATCGTCGGAAAATGCCCCTCGCTGAACAGCAGCGAGACGCTGTCTTCGACGACGATGCGGCTGAGGGCGTAACGGACGGAGGGGCGGCGGTCGCGGAGCGGGATATACTCGCCACCGGCACCACGTTCCTCATGGAACTGGTTTGGCAGCACGTCGTAGAACGTGCCGTCCAGCACGCGCTTGAGAATGTCCAGCGCACGGGCGCGCGGCGGATAGTCCTGGTCCCGGGGGATCAGATCGCAGATGGTTTCGAACATGGGTTTCCTGTCGGGCCGGGGCGCGGCTGGCGGCGGGCATCTTGTGATAGAGGCGCTACCGCGCCACGAAGGGCACGCTCATGCGACGCGATGGTAAGGTGGTGTCGGTCAGCGCGGCGAAGGCGCGAGAGAGCGCGTCGACCTGATCGTCCTTGGTGCCGTGCGGAAAATCGCTGAGTTCCTCGATGAAGGCGTGGTTCCAGGCAGCGCGGACAAGGGCGACATTGCCGGCCTCGATCTGCGCGGCGGCCGGCGTGGCGCGCGCGAGCTTCGATCCGGTTTCGGCGGAGACGATCACCTTGTGCCCGGCAAGCTGGCCAGCGAGATAACTCGCGACGAAGCCGCCGGCGGAGCCGGGGTCTTTCGGCAGGGAGATCGCCACCGTCCTTCCGTCCAGTTTGGCGGCATGCAGAATGGCGGCTTCCACTTCGTGCGGACCGCCGCGCAGGCGGATCAGGTCGAGAACGGTGAAGCGGTTGTTCTCGTCGCGTTGCAATTTCAGCCCGACGGTCCAATCCGGGTCGTTGCCGTCGCGCTTGGGCGTGGCGGCAAGATCCCAGGCACGTACGGTTCGCGCCGGCAGCGAAGCTGGCGACATGTCGAGCACCACGATCGGCCTGACATTGAATAGCGCACCTTCGGCCGGGCGCGGCGATTGCTGATACATCGCCGACCACACCCGCTCGCCCACCGTGGCGCGCTTGCGGGCGAGATCGGCTGTGTCCTCCCACTCTGGCCACAGCGGCATGCCTGGGGCGCGATGGAGCGGATCGTCCGCCTCGGCCAGCGCCGGAAGGCGCAGCACGCGCCACTCGTCGCGCTGGCGGGCAAGCAGACGACCGCCGAGATCGTCCTGATGCCAGCGCGTCATGATCAACACGATGCGCCCGCGGGGCTTCAGGCGAGTGACGAGATCGGAGCGATACCAGTTCCAGACCAGCTCGCGGAACACCGCGCTGTCGGCCTCGGCGTGCGACTTGACGGGATCGTCGATGATGGCCAGATCGGCGCGGCGCCCGGTGATGGGACCGCGAACGCCGGCAGCGTAGTAGTCGCCGCCGGTGGAAATGCGCCAGCGCCCGGCGGCACGGTTGTCGGAAACCAGGCGGTATCCCAGAAGCTCCGCGTGTTCGGACACATGATCGCGGACCTGGCGACCGAAATGCTGCGCGAGGTCGGCGGTGTGCGACGCGGCAATGATCGAGCTTCTTGGATGGCGGGTAAACCACCAGACCGGGAACAGAATAGAGGCATAGGTGGATTTCGCGCTGCCCGGCGGCAGCAGCAGCATCAGGCGATCGGTCTCGCCGCCGGCAATCAGTTCCAATTCCTGGATCAGCAAGCGATGATGGGCGGCGGGCGTGTAGCCCTGCGGAGACAGGGCGGACCCGGCCCATTCCGTGAGGCTGATCCGCGCCGCTGGTTGAATGGTCTGTTCCCCTTGACGCTGGGGATACGATGCGTCGGTCGGGATGGGTGGGAACGGCGTGCCGTCCTGCGCGCGTTCCTCCATCATGGACGAATTGATACAGCTTTCTGGGGCATCTGGGCAAGGTAAATATTCCTGTGATACGCAATTTTTCTCAAATCCTCCTGCTGGGGCTGATCCTGACGATTGGCGCATGCGGTGAGCGCGATCTGGGAGAGCGGTTTCAGTCGGGGCATGTGTTCCGGCTGGCAGGGCTGGAAGGCCGCTGGGTGGGAGAGGTGACGCCGGAAGGTCCCGGCTGCGGCGCGGCCACCAAGGGAACAATGAACATCGGCCCGACGAGATTCGGCTTCGATCCGTTTCAGAGCACGGTGGTGATCACCGGGGATGTGGCACCCGATGGCCACATGAAAGGGACGATGGTCCGCCCCGGCGCGGAGAAGCAGGTCAGTTCCATCAGCTTCCAGGGTCAGGCAAAAGACGGCACCGCCAAAACCGAAACGATCATCGGTGAACTGGCATCCGGTTCCTGCCACTGGAGCGTGCTCCTGAGGCGCGGTTGACGGAATAACGATCTTTAACGGTTTGTTCCCTATATTTAACGATGAATTTTCCCAGTCAAACCTTTAACAAATCTTAACGGTCGATAACATCACAAACGGCAGCACTCCCCATATCGGCGGGTCGTTTCCGTACCCGGTCTGGAGAGGTCCACGAATGCTCGGGGGAAACATGGGATACGTCGAGAACAACATTGTCTGGGACGGCTTTCGGCGCAAAGCACCACCGGAACGACCGCGCAGACGTGAACCGGTGGTGTTGGTGCTAGAGGACCCCGCACGGTTCGCGCCCGCAGTGCAGGCGATCTGCTCCTATATGGGGATCGCGATGGAGCGGATGGACACCAACCAGAATCTGGCGGCAGAGCTGCGCGCGCGCCGGCCGATGGCGGTGCTCGCCGCATTGGACGGGGCCACCCACGACGGTTGCCATGTGATGATCGCAGTGGGCGAATACGATCGTACCCTGCCCCTCATGCTGGTGACCGGACATGATCTGGCCGAGCTGGGAGCAGCCGATGCGGTGGAGGAAATCTGGCGGCTGGAAGAGGTCGACCGCCGAGCGCAGCCTCCGGAGGTCGTCGATATCGTCGAATTCCTGTTCGCCGCGGGGCGCAGGGGCCGTTGCCTCAACCTTATGCCGGAATGACCGCCGCGGCCCATGGACAAGAACCGAGGGCGCAATCCCGGATGATGCCGAAAAGATAATCNNCGATGCCTGGCTCGCAGTCGCCCCGCAGGTGACCGGGAAGGCATGGCAGCGGATCGGGGTCCAGGCGAGGCGCCGATCCCGCCTCGGGACCGGTGGCCAACCACCTGACGGCCGGGCTGGCTGAAAAACATACCCCTATATGGCAATTTCCTGCCACAATTCCGCCCCGCCAGTGTCCTATCCGCGTGGTAGTTCGTCCCACATCCACGGAACCCCCACGTGATCAAGCGTTTACGCAAGGCGGTCCTGCCCGTCGCGGGCCTCGGCACCAGATTTCTGCCCGCGACCAAGGCCATGGCGAAGGAAATGTTGCCGGTCGTCGACAAGCC
>PKWQ01000352.1 GCA_003133265.1 Acetobacteraceae bacterium | reverse complement strand
TGGGCGGTACCCGCATCTTGAAGCCGTGCAGATCGTCGGGCGAGTTGATCGGCTTGGTGCTGGACGTGATTTCGCGGAAGCCCTGGTCCCAGATCTGATGCATGGGGACAAGCCCGCTCTTGAGGATGTCGGCACGGACGATATCGCCGACCGCGCCGTCCAGCGCGGCCCAGGCCGTCTCCGCGGACTTGAAGGCGAAGCCGACATTGTCGATGGCGGCATTAGGCACCAGGGTCGCCAGGATGTTGTCGCCGATCCCCATCATCTGCATCGCGCCGGAGCGCAGATTGGCCAGCATGTGGGTGTCGTCGCCAAGCTGATTGTCTGGGAAGATCTGGATGTTCACCTCGCCCTTGGTGGCGTCCTTGATCTTGTTCGCCGCCGCCAGCAATCCAACCACGATGGGATGGTCGTGGGCGAGATCGATCCCCAGGCGCATGTTGTAAGTCGTCGCGGCCGATGCTCGACGGACCGCAAAGGCGGTCGTGGCCGCAGCCCCCCTCAGGAAATGCTTGCGTGTCAGTTTCGAAGTCATGGACGATCTCCTTTTCTTGCGTTCTTGTTCCCTGATGTCCGGCCCCTACCCGCGGGCGGCGGCGTCGCGGGCCTTGATGCGCTTGGCAATCCGCAGCACCCGCTCGGCGCGGGCGACGATCGGGATGTCGATCATCTTGCCGTCGATGGTGGCCGAGCCGCGCCCTTCCGCCTTCGCCTTCTCGAACCCGGTCACGATCCGCTCCGCCTCGCCGATCTCCTGCTCTGTGTACCCGAACCCTTCATTCAGTAGCGGCACGATGGCCGGATGGATGCAGGAGCCGCCTTCGAAGCCCATCCGACGCGAGAACCGGATCGCCTTCCGGTAGCCTTCCTCGTCCTGGTAATTCGCAATCGATCCAACCACGCCAAGCGCCAGGATGCCAGCGGCGCAGGCAGCGAACACGATCTGCTGACTCGGGTACATCAGCACTTCCGGGTCCGGCCGAGAGTGGGTCTCCAGCGTGATGTCCTCCACGCCGACCGAAATCGCCACCACCCGCTTGTCCGCACCGGCAATCTCGCGCATGCGCCAGAATACCGCCGCCGTCTCGATGAGGACGGCAAATTTGGTGTGGCCCTTCGGCAGCCCCTTCTGAGCCTCGACGACGTCCAGCAGTTCGGAAAGCAGGCGGACATGGCTGTCGCTGTCAACCTTGGGTAGCACCAGGCCCGCGACGCTCTCGGAGACAGCCGCCTCGATGTCGCGCACGGCGAGTTCCAGGGGGCGGTTGATCCGCACCAGAACGTCGGCCCCGCCGACGGCACATTGGCGCGCCGCGTCGGGCACCATGGTGCGGGCGGATGCCTTGTCCGCCGGGGCGATGCTGTCCTCAAGGTCGAGAACGATGGCGTCGGCACCCCTTGTGTGCGCCTTCGCGACATATTTCTCCACGTTGACGGGAAATATGATCTTGGACCGCCACAGGGGCAGATCCTCTTCCTCATGAAGCTTCATCGGTTCGCTGTCCTATCGTTAGATGGTTCGTGCCGCCCGCAACGCGGCAATGCGGCCAGCCATCGGCCACGAGAAGTCGAGCACCCGGATGCCCGAAAGCGGCCCGGTGGCGGTTGGATCGGATGGCTTCTTCGTCAGGCTCATTTCTCATCTCGATGTTAGAGCAGGCAGGTTGTGAACCAGGGTATCGCGACGACGAGCGCGAGTCCCACGGTCAATGCCCCCAGGTAACGCCACATATGGCCCATCGCGGCCTCCGCCGGCACGCGGCCGATGCCGCAGGCCGTGTAGAAGCCAATGCCAAATGGCGGGGCGAACAGGCCGATGCTCATGGCGATGACGACAACGATCGCGTAGTGCACGTCGGGGACGTGGAAGGCACGCGCGACCGGCAACAGCAACGGTGCGAACAACAGGATCGCTGGAATGCCCTCCAGGACCTGCCCAAGCACGATGAACACGATCGCGGTCGCCATTAGGAAACCCAACGAGCCGCCGGGAACCTGCGCCATCATCGCCACCAGTTGGGCTGAGAAGCCCGACTGCGTCAGCGCCCAGGCCATGGCATTGGCCGAGCCGACGATGTACAGGATCGCGCCCGACAATGAAGCCGTCTCGATCAGTGCGGGATACACGCGGGTCCAGTCGATCGGCCGGTAGATGATCACCCCGGTCACGAACGCATAGGCGACGCCGAGTGTGGATACTTCCGTGGCGGTCGCCACACCCTCGACCACCGCCCAGCGGATGATGAACGGCAGCGCCAGCGCCGGGATCGAATACAGCACGGTCATCAGCACGTCGTGCCTGCTGAGCCGGGCCATGGGCGGCTCGGGCTTGTTCCTGGTGCGGAAGAACGTGACCACCGCGAGTGCCACGGCCAGGACCAGGGCCGGTATCACCCCCGCGGTGAACAGAGCGCCGATGGAAATGCCGGCGACCGCTCCGAAGGTGATCAGCACCAGGCTGGGCGGAATCGTATCCGCCATCGCCGCCGAGGACGACAGCAGCGCCACGAGGTCACCCTGATCCACCCCACGGCGGCGCATTTCAGGAAACAACGCCGGCGCGATCGCGGCCATATCCGCTGCCTTCGAGCCGGAGATGCCCGATACCAGCAGCATTGCCCCGAGCAGGACGTATTGAAGCCCGCCGCGGACGCGGCCCAGCAGGAGCACGAGGATCGCCACCATCGAGCGCGCCAGGCCGGTGATCTCGATGAGCAGGCCCAGGAAGACGAACATCGGCACCGCGAGCAGGATCGACTGCGACATCGCCTGGTCGAGCCGGTTCAGCACCACGCTCAGCGGAACCGTCGTCGTCAGCGAGAGGTAGGAAACGGTGGCGATGCCGAAGGCGAAACCGATTGGCACGCCGATCGCGATCACGCCGCCCAGGATGACGACGAAGAACACCAGCAGATTGATGTTCCCGATCGCCGTCAGGGCCGGCGCCAGCAGCCACAGGGCGCCGCCCACCGCCACCAGCAGGCCGACGCTGGCGAGGGTCATCATCCCCTGTCCGCGCTTCAGGGCCTGGAGAGCCAATGTCAGCAGCATCAGGACGAGGCCGCCTTCAATTCCGATCACCCGGTAGCTCGATCGGAACCCGAGGCTGGGGAGGATGGTGAACCACTCGTCCTCGACGTAATCCCACGCCGGGCCAATGAGCTGCAGCAGCAACGCCGCAATCACGACCATCCCGAGGGTATCCACCCGTGCCCGCCACTCCGGCCCAAGCCCCTGGACGAGCGCGCCGAAGCGCATGTGCTCCCCGCGCTCCAGCGCAATGACCGCGCCGAGCATCGACAACCACAGGAACACCGAGCCGGCGAATTCATCTCCCCAGGTGAGCGGGCTGTGGAAGATATAGCGGGCGATGATGGTGGCCAGCAGCATGAAGACTTCGACGACCACCAGCAGCGCGGCCGTGAACCCGGTCAGTCGGGCGAGCGCGCGGCTCGCCCGTGACCAACCCGGCCAGCCCAAACCGGAAATCGGGGGGGCTGCTGCCTGCTGAGCGTCAGCCGAGGGAAGTGCCACTGGCCGCTTCCAGCAACGCCAGGGCCTTGTCGCCGAGTTTGCGCCTCACGTCGGCGTAGTAGCCCACGCTCTTCAGGCGGGCGCGGAAGCTGTCGGTGTCCGGCTTGTCGTTGAACGTGACGCCGCCCTTCGCGATCGTCTCGTGATAGCTGGCCTCAAGTCCCGCGAGGTCCTGCCGCTGCTTCAATCCCGCCGCATTGAAGTTGTTTTCGACGATCTCCTGCAGGTTGGACGGGAGCCGCTGCCAGGCACGACCGTTGATCAGGACCCAGAAACCATTCCACATATGGTTCGTCAGCGAGCAGTGCTTCTGCACCTCGTAGAACCGCGAGGTGGCGATCAGCGCCAGCGGGTTCTCCTGCCCATCGACGATATGCGTCTGCATCGCACTGTACACTTCCGGGAACTGCATGTTGACCGGGGAAGCGCCCAGCGCCTTGAACAGGTCGACATAGGCAGCGGCGCCGGGCACGCGGAGCTTCATGCCCGCAAGGTCGGCCACGGTGTTGATCGGACGCACGCTGTTGGTGATCTGGCGGAAACCGAGGTCCCAGATCGTTCGCGGGAAGTAAAGGTTGGACTGCTGCATCATCGCGTTGCGGATGAAGGCGCCGAGCTCGCCGTCCATCGCCGGCCAGACCTGGTTGAAGTTCTTGAAGACGAAGCCGGTGCCGTCCAGCGCCGCCATCGGCACCACGCTGGAAACCACCAGCCCACCAATCAGGAAGACTTCGAGCGCGCCGGAGCGGACCTGGTTCAGCATGTCGGTCTCACCGCCCAGCTGATTAGCCGGGAACACCCGCAGTTCCATGCGGCCATTGGTGCCCTTGGCGACATTGGCCGCTGCCTCGTTGAGGCGGATGTTGGTCGGGTGATCCGGGGCCAAACCGTGGCCCACCTTGAACGTGAACTCCGCAGCCAACGCATGGTTGATGAATGGCGCGCTCAGCGGCAGGGCTGCCGCCGTTCCCAGGACGACTCGGCGTGTCACCGTTTGCATTGCATTTCCTTCCGAATTTTTTAGTTGGTTTCATCAGTACGAAAACAATGTCCGTCGTCGAATGCTTTGAGGCAGGGAGCGTTGCTGTCTAACGGAGGCTCTGGCCGATCTGGTGATAGAAGTTAGGCGGCTTTCTGCTGATGGATCAAGCGGCACTGGCGGACGGTCTGGCGTTTGATGCGTTCTCGGTCGAGGAGGATGGTTTGGCACGGCCGAAGTAGATGTCAACGGCGGTCGAATTCAAGGCCCGTGGAGTGCCGGCACTGTGCTGACGCGGCGGTGTAAGAGCCGGCAATTGAAGCTGTCGCCACACATCGAACGGACGCGGATCGAATACAGTCTGCGGAACCCCGGCACGGTCAGCAGCCTCGACACTATCGCCAATCCCTTCGAGCATATGCTGGTCTACGATCCGCGCCGGCTGGCGATGTCATATGGCGAACAGATCCGCACAGCCGCATTGCTCGTCGGCCAGGACTGTCAACGGCGGTCGGTTCCAGGCCAGCAAGGCGGAGT
>PKWQ01000331.1 GCA_003133265.1 Acetobacteraceae bacterium | reverse complement strand
GAACCTGTTGCGCATGATGCTGGCCGACCCCGCCAATGTCGACGCCCTGGCGCTGGAGATTCAAGAACAGAACTCCAAGCGGGCCCGCCTCAACAGCGGCTTCATGTGGATATCCCGGGTGCTGCACGAGGCGTTGCCGCGTGTGCATGGGCATGTGCATGGCTTCTGGGGGGACCACGAAATGCCCGACCGCGCGATGTTGGACACGCGTATCGCATTGCTGCGGCAGGCCCGCCCTGATGTCGAGGTCGAGATTATCCCGCAAGCCGGCCATTGGGTATTCTACGAGGCGGCCGAATGCTTCAATACGGCGCTGCTGCGAATCCTGGCGATGTAATTTTATCGGCGTAGCCTTCAGGCGCGGAATGCCTTCGCGCGCGAGATGGTGGCTGGGATGTCGATCTGATTCATTGCCTCGACGAACCTCTTGTCGAAGTAGCGATCCACAGGCAAGGACTGCGCCAACTCGCCGCCCTGGAAAAGCAGGTCGCGCATGGCGGCAACCCGTGCGTCCGCGATATCCCCCAGCTTCTCGGTCCGGTCGAACACGCGCTGCTGCCGGCGCATGAACTGCTTGCGGGCTGCCAGCCGCAGTCCATCGACCTTGAGCACGTCGGCGTCCGACAGCGTCGTGGGGCGAGAGGCCGGGAACAGCTTGAAATGCAACTTGGACAGTTCCTCCGGCGGAGCCGCCGCCATGGCGACGACGGACCTGGCCAGGGCGCGCGCCATGCTGGCCACCAATGCCGGGTCCTTGTCGATTGTCGATGTCAGCACGTTGCTGCAATGCTGGAACCCGATGTCTGGCATCGGGGCCGGTCGGAAATAGCGGAATGCGCCGCCATTGAACTCGAACAGCGCGAAGATGGAATCCCACTCTATCAGCGCCTGCACGCGACCGCGCCGCAGCGCATCGAGGGCGGGCAGGGAACTGCCGACGGCGATCACTTCGACGTCCCGCGCCGGGTCCCAGCCCAGCCGGCGGAAGACTGCGTTCAGGGTAAAGGTGGGGGCGCCGCCGATGGCGCTGATGCCGATCACCTTGCCCTTCAGATCCTCGAAACGCTGGATCGGTCCGTCCTTGAGCACGGCGACGGAGGTGAATGCGTCCGGCACCTGGCAGCAGAAGCCCACGATGGGTACCTCGCGCGAGGCCGCGGATAACAGGCCGCCGGTGCCGTGGGTCGAGAACTGAGCCTGGCCGGAGACCAGCAGGTTCACCGCGGCCGACGCGCCGGCCACGGCCTGGATCTCCACGTCGAGCCCTTCCTCGGCGTAGAATCCCATGCCCAGCGGGATGGAGGCGAAGAATCCGTCGGCCGCGGAATCGATCACCGGCACCCCGTAAACCAAAGTGATCTTGCGGCGGCTCTGCGCGATAGCGGGCATGGCGAGCAGTCCCAGGCCTCCGGCCAGAGCGCTTCGGCGCGTCAGTCCCGTCCGGTTCGATGCCATCGCTTCCTCCCTTGGCTGCGTGTTGTACGCGGTCAGACCTTTGATCCAGAGACCTCGGACCCTCGCGCCCAGAACAGCAGGCGGTAGCGCAGCGCCTGGATGCTGTAGTGGAACACGATGCCGGTGGCGGACAGCAGCAGCACGGTGGCGAACACGCCGGGCGTGTCCATCTGGCTGCTCTGGTTGACGATCAGATAGCCCATGCCGCGATTGGCCCCCAGGAACTCGCCCACGATCACCGCCAGGATGGCGAAGATGATGCCGATATTGGCGCCGGCCAGCAGGAAGGGCAGCGCATTCGGCAGCTTGACCTTCCAGAAGATCTGCGCGCGCGTGGCGTGCAGGGTGCGCATCAGCGCGATCTGGTCGGAATCGACCACCTTCAGCCCATGCACGGTGTTGAGGAAAATAGGGAAGAACGCGGACAAGGTGCCCAGCAGGATCTTCGACGCCGGGCCGAAGCCGAACCAGACGATGATGATCGGCGCCAATGCGATGCGCGGCATGGATTGCAGCGCCACCAGCAGCGGATACAGCGTGCGCTCCAGAAACCGGATTTCGCTGACCAGCGCACCGGTCAGCAGGGCCAGCACGAAGGCGATCGCGAATGCCGCCAGGGTGGACCACAGCGTCACCAGGAAATTCGCCGCATACAACGCGCGCGCCCGGACCAGCGCCGTCACCACGTCGCTGGGGGCCGGGATGAAATAGGCGGGCACCGCCAGCACGGTAACGGCGAACTGCCACGCCAGCAGCACGAACACCAGGGTTCCAACGGCGTAAAACGCAGAAATGGTGCGATCGCCGATCATCCGGCGTGCGCCGCGCCGGGCCCCCCGCTGCATGCGCGGATGCCATCGGTTAAGGCGCCGGAACGCGGATCCCCCATCAGCGACAGCGAGCGCGGCCGCGGCAGGTCCACCGGCACGACCTGTCGCACCTGGCCCGGCCGCGGCGTCATCACCGCGATCCGATCGCTGAGCAACACGGCCTCTGGAATGTTGTGGGGCACGAAGACGATGCTCCGCCCGGTCATCTGCCAGATGCGCAGCAGCTCCAGGTTCAGCTCCTCGCGGGCCATGGCGTCGAGGGCGGCGAACGGCTCGTCCATCAACAGCACCGTGTTGTCGTAGACCAGCGAGCGCACAATGGCGACGCGCTGCTGCATGC
>PKWQ01000340.1 GCA_003133265.1 Acetobacteraceae bacterium | reverse complement strand
CTGCTCGATCTCGCCGCCGCCGGCAAGCTGCGCACCCGCATCTCCCACCGCTTCCCGCTGGAACGGGCGGCGGACGCGCTTCAGGCCGTCATCGACCGCAAGGTGATCGGCAAGGCGGTGCTGGTCGGATGAACAAGCTCATCACTCATGAAACCATGGTGCCATCGGGCGATCCCGGCATTTCCATCTATGTGCGCAACAAGCATCCGGCGGGGATGACGCGGTTCACGCCGGAGCGCACGGTGCTGTTCGTGCATGGCGCGACCTATCCGTCGGAAACCGCGTTCGACCTCCGGCTCGATGGCGTGTCCTGGATGGAGTTCATCGCCCGGCGCGGCTTCGATGTGTATCTGCTGGACGTGCGCGGCTATGGCCGTTCCACCCGTCCGCCGCAGATGGACGCACCGGCCGCCGATAACCCGCCGTTCGCCGACACCGCCACCGCGCGCGCCGATGTGGACGCGGTGGTGGAGCATATCAGGCGCGACCGAGGGATCGACCGCGTGTGCCTGATCGGCTGGTCTTGGGGCTGCGCCACCATGGGCAGCTACGCCGCCGCGTATCCCGGGAAGGTGGAGAAGCTGGTTCTGTTCGCCCCCGGCTGGGTGCGCGATGGACCTTCGCCCACCGACCAGGGCGGGCCGCTCGGGGCTTGGCGGGCGGTGACGCGCGAGGGCGCGCGGGAGCGCTGGCTGAACGGCGTACCGGCCGGCAAGCGCGACGGACTGATCCCGCCCGGCTGGTTCGATGCCTGGGCCGACGCCACGTTCGCCACCGATCCTGCCGGCGCGGCGATGCGCCCACCGGTACTGCGCGCGCCGAACGGCGTGGTGCAGGACGGCCGGACGTTCTGGAGCGCGGGCCGGGCGCTCTATGATCCCGCGCGGGTCACCGCGCCGACGATGATCGCCGTCGGCGAATGGGACCGCGACACGCCGCCGGCACTCGCATTGGCCCTGTTTCCGCTGTTGACCAATGCGCCCCGGAAACATCTGGCGCTGATCGGCGAGGCCACGCACACGATGCTGATGGAACGCAATCGGATGGCGCTGTTCGAGCAGGCGCAACTGTTCCTGGAAGACGGGCTGTCCGTCCCGCTGTGAACCGGCTTTTCGACGCGCCGGGCTGCGCGCGTCAGGGTTCGACGATCTTCGTCATGAACGCGCGATGATGATCGCCGACCTGCGCGCGATGCGTCTCGCGGAACCCGAGCCGTTCGTACAGCGCGATGTTGCGTTCCATGCGGACATTGGTGAATAGCCGCACCTCGCGCAAATTGCGCCGCCGTGCCTCGGCTTCGGCGAAGGCGATCAATTGCCGTCCCAGTCCGGCATGCTGCCAGCCGGGATCGACCGCGACATTGTCCAGCAGCAGATGGTCCGCCGCCGCGATCAGCACCGCGACCGCAGCGATGGCGCCGTTGCGTTCCAGCACGAACACCTCCCCGGCGGCGATGTGATGCGCGTAGTCGTCATCCATCGGCGCCGGGCGACGCCCGATGGCCAGCACCCAGGGGGCATAGGCGCGCTCGACCAGATCGGCGACGGCATCGGCCTCTTCGATGCGCGCCAGCTGGATCAAGCCGCGGTGCCGCCCACGGTCAGCCCGGCCAGCTTCAGCGTCGGCTGTCCCACGCCCACCGGCACGCTCTGGCCGTTCTTGCCGCAGCTCCCGACACCGGGATCGAGCGCCATGTCGTTGCCGACCATGGTCACCTTGGTCAGCGCATCCGGGCCGTTGCCGATCAGCGTCGCGCCCTTCACCGGCGCGGTGATGCGCCCATTCTCGATCCGGTAGGCCTCGCTGGCGGAGAAGACGAATTTCCCGGAGGTGATGTCCACCTGCCCGCCGCCGAAATTCACCGCATACAGGCCGTTCTTCACCGAGCGGATCATCTCCTCCGGCGCGTGGGTTCCGCCCAGCATCACCGTGTTGGTCATCCGTGGCATCGGCGCATGCGCGTAGGACTGCCGGCGGCCGTTGCCGGTCGTGGGGACACCCATCAGCCGCGCGTTCAGCCGGTCCTGCAGGAAGCCGACCAGGATGCCGTCCTCGATCAGCACGGTCCGGCTGGTCGGCGTGCCCTCGTCGTCCACCGTCAGGCTGCCGCGCCGGTCGGGCATCGTGCCGTCATCCACCACCGTCACGCCGGGCGACGCGATGCGCTGGCCCAGCAGGCCGGAGAAGGCGGAGGTCTGCTTGCGATTGAAATCGCCCTCCAACCCGTGCCCGATCGCCTCGTGCAGCAGGATGCCGGGCCAGCCCGCACCGAGGACCACCTCCATTTCGCCGGCCGGCGCGGGGCGGCTGTCCAGGTTCACGACCGCCTGGCGCAACGCCTCGTCCACCGCCGCGCGCCAGGTCTCGGGCGCACCCAGCCGCGTATAGTCGAAGCGTCCGCCGGTGCCGAAGCTGCCGGTCTCGCGCCTTCCGTTCTGCTCCATCACCACGGCGACATTCAGCCGCACCAGTGGGCGCAGATCGGCCACGCGCACCCCGTCGCCGCGCAGGATCTGCACCGCCTGCCATTCCCCCGACAGCGAGGCCATCACCTGCACCACCCGGCTATCCTTGCCGCGGGCATAGGCGTCGATCTCTCCCAGGACCGACGTGCGGGCGCCGAAATCCATCGCGGCGAGCGGGTTGGCGTCGGAATACAGCCGTGAGTTGGTGGCGCGCGGCGGCTCGGCGGCGATGCCGGAATGTCCCGCCGCGATCGTTGCCACACTGTCCGCCGCGCGGCCGAGTGCGGCATCGGACAATTCTCCGGCATGGGCGAAGCCGGTCGCCTCGCCAGCGACCGCGCGCAGGCCAAAGCCCAGCGTTGTGTCGAAGCCGGCGCTGCGGATGCGTCCGTCGTCCAGGCTGATGCTCTCGCTTTCGCGGTATTCGAGGAACAGCTCGCCATCCTCCGCGCCGGCCAGCGCGCGCCGCAGCTCCCGTTCGGCGGTGTCGCGGCCCAGTTGCGCGTCCGCGCGTTCGAAGAACAGGCGGTCGGTGACGGAAATCGGGGTCATGTGGTCTCCTTTGGCGCGGTACCCGGCAGGACCAGGCGCGCGCGCGGGATGCGGATTTCGACGGTGGTGCCAGTACCGTGCCGGCTGGACAGGCTCAGACGGCCGCCATGCCCTTCGATCAGCGTGCGACTGAGATAGAGCCCGAGTCCGGCGCCCGGGAAGCGGCGCGCCATGGTGGAATCCAACTGGCTGAATGGCTCGAACGCCCGTTCGAGATCGGTTTCGACGATCCCGATGCCGGTGTCGATGACCTGGATCAGCAGGTCGCCGTCCGGCTCGGCCTCGGCGCGAAGCGTGACGGTGCCGCCGGCCGGGGTGAACTTCACGGCGTTGGACAGCAACTGGTCCAGCACCTGCTCCAGGCGGCACCTGTCGGCGTGTAGTTTCGGCAGGTCGGGCGGCAACTCGGCCCTCAAGGTAATCTGCCCTGCTTCGGCCCGCGGCACGGCGCCGCTGATGCAGGTCTGGATCAGATGCGTCGGATCGATCAGGTCGGTGGCCAGCTCGAAATGCCCGGTGTCGATGCGCGATATGTCCAGGATCGTGTTGATCTGGCCGAGCAGCTGGCGTCCTGCCGCGTTGATCTCCTGGGCGAATTCTCTCACCTGCTCAGCCGTCGGGTGGTCTTCCGCCGCCAGCAGCGCACCGGAGAAGCCGATGACGGCATTCAGCGGTGTGCGCAGTTCGTGGCTCACGCTGGCCAGGAAGCGCGACTTGGCCTCGTTGGCCGCTTCGGCCGCTGCCTTGGCGCGGCGCAGCTCGTCCTCGGCGGCGCGGGTCGCGGTGACGTCGGTGAAGGTGCTGACGACGCCCCCGTCGGCGGTGGGATCGGAGCGTGCCTCTAATACCCGGCCGTTGCGGAGAGTGATGAACCGCTCGAGCGGTTTGGTGAAATCGCGGCGAAGCGCCTGGCGGTATCGTTCCACGCCTTCCGGCCCGGTGCCCAGTTCTCCATGCGCGCGCATCGAGTCCATGACTTCCGATCGCGTCCGGCCCGGGACGAGCAGACCCGGCGGATGGCCCAGCAGTTCCGCCGCCTTCTCGTTGGCAGCGACCAATTTGCCGTCCGCGTCCCATAGCATGATGCCGTGGCGCATGCTGCTCAGCATCACTTCCATGTCGGTCGCGCGGCGTGCCGCCTCGCGCTCGGCCTGCATCAGCGGCGTGACATCCGTGACCACCGCCATGTGCCCGCCGTCGGGCAGCGGCGCGGTGCGAATATCGATCGTCGTGCCGTTCGGCCGGACCCGGCGACGCAGCTGTGGGCGGGTTGTGAAGCGCGCCATCACCTGCTGATAGATCGCTTCCGGATCCCCGGAACCGTATTCGCCGCTGGTGGCACGGTACCGGACGATGTCGTCGCGGTGATCGCCAACCGCCATCGGGACGCCGCGCATGATCTCGGTATAGGCGCGATTGAACATGGAAACGCGCCGATCCGCGCCATAGACGCAGATGCCGTGCGGGATGTGCTCCAGGATCGAGTCCAGCATCAGGGCGCGTCGCCGTGCCTCGTCCTCGGCGCCTCCCAGGGCGCTGACATCGTTCGCCGTCATCGTCCAGCCGCCTTCCGCCAGCGGGTCGGAGGCGATGTCGATCACCAGCCCGTCGCCACGCACCCAGCGCGTCGCGGCCGGCCGGGTCCGGTCCAGATCGCGCTGCTCGGCGACGAAGGCCGCGCCCATGGCGCCGTGGAATTCGTCGCTGGTCAGCAGCAGCTGCAGCAGTGCCGCGAAGCTCATGCCCGCCGCGACCCCGTCATGCGGCAGGCCGAGCAGTTCCCTGAAGCGGCGGTTGCTCAGCAGCAGGTTGCGATCCGGTCCGAAAGCGGCGATCCCGAGCCGAAGGTTGGATACCGCCGTAGCGACTCGGCTCAGCGCGGTTTCCGCGTCCTGGCGGGTCGTGAGCAGCGCCGTGACTTCGACCGCGCATACCACCTCCCCGCCATCCGGCAGCGGGGTTATCAGCAGTTCGTAGGTGTGTCCGGCGAACTGGCGCCGGCGCAGCCGCGCGGAACGGCTGCGGTCGATGTGCAAATGGGCGCGAATCTGTGCTTCCGGATCGCCGGGGCCATAAAGCCCGCGATAGGCCGCGCTGCGGATGATGTCGGCGAGCGGGGTTCTGGGCGGAAAACTGCCGGCCGGCATACCAAGGGACGCGCAGTGGGCCGGGTTGATCGCCACCACGCGCCGATCCGCATCATACACCGCCACCCCGATGGGCAGCGCTTCCAGCAGGCCGATGTCCAGGTTTGCCGCCTGATTCATGTCTCGTCCCCGGCCGCGTGACGCAGCCGGTGCAGCGCGACGAGTGCGGCGGTCAATACCAGCACGGCCACGCCCTGGTGCGCGGTGGCGAGCCCGACCGGTACGACCGCGAGCAGGGTGGCGACGCCGAGCGCATATTGCAAGGCCACGACCCCGGCCAGCGCCAGCAACGAGAGCCGCACAGCGCGCGGTGTCGGGCGTGCGAAGCCGACCGCCAGCGCGGCGGCGGCGGCAAGGCCGGTCAGCGTCGCCAATAGCCGATGATCGAACTGCACGGCGGCGATGTTCTCGACCAGATTGCGCCAGACCGGGTCGAGTGCCGCGTAACTGGATGGCACCAGCCGCCCGTCCATCAGCGGGAACGTGTTGTAGTCGAACCCGGCATGGGTTCCGGCGACGAAACCGCCGGCGACGATGGTCAGTCCCACCAGAACGGCGACCGCGCCGACCAGCGTGCCGAGCAAGCCGCGCCTGGCTGCGCGCGCCGGGTGGGCACGCAGCACGGTCAGCCCGGTCCACAGGATCGCGGCGTACAGGATCAGCGCCAGGGCCAGATGCACGACCAGCCTGTAGGGGGAGACAGCGGTGCGGTCGGGCAGGAAGCCGGACGCGACCATGAACCAGCCGATGCCCCCCTGGGCGCCGCCGAGCACGAACAGCAGGGCAAGGCGCGGGCGCAGCCGCCGCTCGATCCGTTGCGTCGCCCAGAGCCAGAGCAGCGGGCCGATGAAGGCCAGGCCGATCAGCCGCCCCCAGAGCCGATGGACATATTCCAGCCAGAAGATGTGCTTGAAGCCGTCGATCCCGAAGCCCTGGTTGACCAGTTGGTATTGCGGGATCTGCTGATAGAGCGCGAACAGCCGCTGCCATTCGGCCTCGGAGAATGGCGGCAAGGTGCCGCGAAACGGCGCCCACTCCATGATCGACAGGCCCGATCCGCTCAGCCGGGTGGCACCGCCCAGCACCACCATGCCGAGGATCATGAAACAGATGCAAAACAGCCAGATCGCCACCAGCCGGCGGCTGGAGCGGCCGGCTGCCCGGTCTTCGGGCGGAGCGTGCGGAAAGTCTCGGACATCGAACGGCATGGGGGGCATATAAGCGCAGTTAAGGCGGGGGAAAAACACCGGATTTGAGCTAGGCGCGCGAAAGCGGGTGCCGGCCTTGCGCTGGCTCCGACGTGATGTAACTTCCCGCCATCATGCCAAAACCCACTGAGCACATATCGCCGAAACCGGAGAACGGAGGAAAATTCGTCTTCGGCGTACTCGGCCTATTGTTCGCGGTGCTGATCGTCGGTGCCGGGATAACGATGTGGCTGGGCGGCGCGACTCCTGGCGGTCTCTCGATCGGCGGGCCGTTCTCTCTTGCCGACGGCGACGGCAAGCGCGTTACCGACCGTGACCTGCGCGGCAAGTTCATGCTGGTCTATTTCGGCTATACTTTCTGCCCCGATGTCTGCCCGACCACGTTGAACCAGGTTGCCGAGGCGATGGACCGGCTGGGACCGCGAGCCGACCGGGTACAGACGGTGTTCATCACCATCGATCCCAAGCGCGACACGTCGCCGGTGATGAAGCAATACGTCGCCTCGTTCGGCCCGCGCATCATGGGCCTGACCGGCACCGAGGCCGAAATCGCCGCCGTGGCCAAGGAGTTTCGCGTCTATTACGCCCCGCACCGCACCGGCGACGGTCCGAACGATTACACGATGGACCATTCCTCCGTGCTGTATCTGCTCGGCCCCGACGGCACATTCATCTCCCCGCTGCGCGCCGATGCCGGCGCCGAGCAACTGGCCGCCGACCTCGCCAAGCTGCTGAACTGAAGGAAATCCCATCATGCGCCGCCTGCTGCTCGCCGCTCTGCTGATCTTGCCCGTTGCCGCGCACGCGCAAAGTGGAATCGCCCTGACCGACGCCTTTACCCGTGCCGCTGCCGTCGGTGGCGTCGGCGGGGCGTTCGTGACCATCGCCAATACCGGCGCGGCCGATCGTCTGACCGGCGTCGCCAGCCCGGACGCGGAGAAGGCGGAACTGCACGAGAGCCTGGTCGATAACGGAATTATGAAGATGCGCCCGGTGTCTGGTATCGACGTACCGGCAGGGGCGGCGGTGAAGCTCGCGCCCGGCGGCTATCACATCATGCTCATGGGCCTGAAACATGCACTGGTCGCGGGCGAGGCCATCCAACTCACGCTGACCTTCGCCAAGGCGGGGCCGGTCACCACCACGGCCAGGATATTGAAGGCCGGAGCCAGCATGCCGGCGGGACATGGCATGGACGGACATGGCATGGGCGGGCACGACATGGGCCAGATGCCCGGTATGTCGATGCCCGGCATGCCGATGCACGACGCCCCGGCGAAATAGCGTTCCGCCGCTTTTACCGGCCCGTCGCCGCGTCTCCTCCGGCGCGGTTCAGGGCGGCGACGATCAGCCCGATCCCTTGTGCGTGCCAGCGTTGCACCGCCTTGTGGTCGGCGCCGATCGCGGCGGCCAGCCGCCGCCAGGCGAAGACATGCCGCCCGGTCAGCGGACTGACCAGCGACCGCGCGCCGACGATTCGCCGCAGCACGTAGCGGTCGAGCGGGATAAGCGGAATCCAGGCCAATGCCTGTTCCATCTCGTCGATCTTGCGTGCCGGCGAGACCATTGGCCTGGCGCGGACCTCGTCGCCCCAGCCATAGGCTTCCAGCGCGGTGCGCACGATATCCAGCGAGGACGTGTGCAGCCGTGTCGAGTAGCCGGTATGGGGCAGGGCAAGCAGGGTGGCGCCGGCTTCCTCCAGGCGCGCGACCACGTATTTTTCGTCGGGCGCGACGCATTCCATATCGTTCGCAATCATGCGTGTGGTCTGGCCTTGGGCCATGTATGCCTCCTCTTGGAAGAATTGTGCCGCTGTCGCGGGGATGCGGTCGTATCCCCCCATCCGGCGCGTCTCAAGGGAACCAGGGCAGCGGATAGGGACAGCCCTCCAGCGTGGTGCCGGCGGTGATGGCGCCCCAGGTGCGGGGATGGCCGGGCGGCAACGGTTCGCGGGCCGGGTCTTCCGGCGGCGGGCGGTATTCGGGCGGCGGACGCCGTGCGCCGATCTTCCGGCCGCGCTCGATCGCGGTATAGCGGGACACGCCGAGGATGGCGGCGATGGCGTCCCAGGTGACGCCCTCGGCGCGCAGGCGTTTGAGCCGAAGATCTTGCGCTTCGGTCCAAGGCAGTTTCTGCGGCATGGGGGATGCTCCGAAATTAAGAACAAAACAGGAACATGATGGGCATGGTTCTACCCGGCCGCACGGTGCGGAGGGCGGGTTCGGAATAGGGGTGTTGCGCGATCCCCTCTGGCCAGCCCGGCTCCTTCGGGCTACGGGTGGGCGGAAAGTTGCCAACGAGGATAGCTGTGAACGAAACCGACATCGCCCGCGTGCAGGCCTATCTGCGCGCCACGCTCGGCAATGACCGCATTCATATCGACGTGCCCAAGCGCAAGGGCGGCTCGGTGGAAGTGCGCGTCGGCCCCGAATTTCTCGGCACCGTGCATCGCGACGACGAGGATGGAGAGGTCTCGTTCTCGCTGCACATCACCATCCTTGAGGAAGACCTGCCCTCGGTGGCCAAGCCCAGGGCGGGCCGGTAGGCGCTCTGGCGCCCGCCCGGTAGACGCCCGGTAGACATATCGGGCGAGGTCCGGTCCTGGCTGTCATTGTTCATGATATGTTCCTTTGACCGGTAGAGGATTGGCACTTGGCCGGCTCCGGGCGGTCGCGCCCGTCCCGCCCCACACGCACAGCGACGCGCCATCGACCCGGGCGTGCTGGCCCGGTGCGATGAAGCGCGTCTGACAATGCGGAGGGGAAGAAAGCCGCAGGCGCAATTCGCCCGTTGACGAGCGATGCGTATGGCTTTCTCGTCAGGTTGTCAAGAATAATTTCCTACATAGCCAATTTGGCGAACCGCATTGCCGATTCATTCCGATCACGCTATCTTGATCGAGATTTAGCACCTTGTGGTTGTATGATGGGCAGCGAAGCACCTCAAACGAGAGCCGGGCAATGACCGGCTCGCCGAATTTTGGCCCGGATCATGCCATCGCCGCGACGGTTGCGGCGCCCGTGCTGTTGCGCCTCACTGTGTTCGGTTCGATGTCGGCAACCGACGTGACCGGCCGAAGCGTTCTGCCGAAAAGTCGGAAGGCGCGCGGGGTACTGGCGGTATTGGCGTTGCAGGCATCGCGGCCGGTCCTGCGCAGCGAACTGGCCGATCTGCTCTGGAGCCGGCGCGATCGCGAGCAGGCACGCGCCTCACTGCGTCAGGCCGTTCATGAACTGACCGATCTGCTGGGGCCGATCGATCCACGCCTGCTGCGTGTCGATCGTAACCACCTGTCTTTGGCATCGGATCTGATCTGGGTGGACGCACGGGCCATCGTCGCCGCCGTGGCCTCGCAATCGGAAATGCGGGATCTTTTCCGCACCAGCCTGCTGGAGGATCTGATCGGGCTTGATCCGGCATTCGATCGCTGGCGTGCCGCGCAGATGGAACGGCTGACCCGCCTGGTGCGCGCGCGGGCCGAAGACGCGCTGAAGGCAAGCCGGGGTTATCCCGCCGAGGTCGAGGCGGCGGAACGGCTGCTCCGCGTCGACCGGGCGCATGAGGGGGCGTGGCGTGTGCTGATCGGCGCCCATGTCGCGCGGGGCGATCGGGCTGCCGCCATCGCCGCGTTCGAACGCTCCGCCGACGCGATGGCCGACGTGGCGCAGCTTACGCCCTCGGCGGAGACCGAGGCGCTGCTGTCGACCGTTCGCGAGACCAGTGCGCAGATTGTTCCCATTTCGCCGGTCGCGGCGGTGGCGGAGTCGCTTTACCTGCGTGATGAGACGCGAAAGGACAGGCTGCGCATCGGGGGGATGCCGTTGCGGATGCGCGGTTCCGGGCGAGAGGATGAAGTGTCGCTCGGCGTGACGAAAGAGATTGCCATCGCGCGGGATCTGCTGTTCGGCGCCATTCCCGCCGTCTATCGGCTAGATAACGAGGGCTTTCGCGCGGCCGGAGAGATGCTGGCGGCGGCGATCGCTCTCGATCCCAGCTATGCCGCGGCGCATGCCTGGTACTCCTACTGGCACCTGTTCCTGGTCAGGCACGGCTGGGCAGCGGACCGGTCCGGCGCGATAGGCCGGGGCGCGGAACTGGCGGAACGGGCGGTCGTGCTCGATCCCTCGGACGCGCGGGCGTTGACCATGGCGGGGTATATGCGCAGCTTCCTGTGCCGCCGCGCCGACGAAGGGCTGGAACTGCATGAGCGGGCGATCGCCCTCAATCCCAACCTCGCGCTGGCCTGGTGCTTTTCCGGACTGTCGCTGTCCTATCTGGGACGCCATGAGGAGGCGATCGCGCGGGCCGAGCAGGCGCGTCTGCTCTCGCCGTTCGATCCGCACGTATTCTTCTTCGATATGGCGGCGATGCTGCCAAGGCTGATATTGCGCCAGCACGAGATCGTGGTGGAAATCAGCAATCGCGCGGTCACGCTGAACCCCGGCTTCTCGCCCACCTACAAGTGGTTGCTCGCGGCCCACGGCCACCTAGGCAACACCGGTGATGCGGCTTCCGCGCGACAGCATTTACTGGCGCTGGAGCCCGACTTCACCGTGCGGTCCGCGATCGCCCGCTCAGCATTGACGCGACAGGCGGATATCGACCACTACGCCGAGGGGCTCCGGCGCGCGGGATTGCCCGAGTAGCCCGGCCGCTTCAGCCCAGGCTCTCTTTAGCCCAGACCCTCGCGGCCCATCTCCAGATATTTCTCGCGCCGTCGCGCTTTCAGCGTCGCGCCATCGAGCGCCACCAGCGGGCCGAGCGCATCGGCCACCGCGTTGCCGACAGCGGCGATCGTGGCGGCCTGGTCGCGGTGCGCCCCGCCTAGCGGCTCGGCGATCACGGTGTCGATCAGTCTCAGGCGCTTCAGGTCTTCGGCCGTCAGGCGCAGCGCCTCGGCGGCGGTGGCGGCCTGGGCGGAGTCGCGCCAGAGGATCGTGGCGCAGCCCTCCGGCGAGATCACCGAATAGATCGCGTGCTCCAGCATCAGCACCCGGTCCCCGGCGGCGAGCGCGATGGCGCCGCCCGATCCGCCCTCGCCGATGATGGTGGCGATCAGCGGCACCGGGGCTTCCAGGCAAGCCTCGATGGAACGCGCGATGGCTTCCGCTTGGCCGCGCGCCTCGGCATCGATGCCGGGGAAGGCGCCGGCGGTGTCCACGAAGGTCAGGATCGGCAGGCCGAACCGGCCGGCGAGTTCCATCAGGCGGCGCGCCTTGCGGTAGCCTTCCGGGCGCGCCATGCCGAAATTGCGCGCCACCCGGGTCTCGGTGTCGGAACCCTTTTCGGTGCCGATCACCACCACGGAGCGCCCACGGAAGCGGCCCATGCCGCCGAGCACGGCGGCGTCATCGGCAAAGGCGCGGTCACCCGCCAGCGGGGTGAAGTCACTGATCAGCCCGCTGACATAGTCCAATGCCTTGGGTCGCGCGGGATGGCGGGCGACCTGGGTTTTCTGCCAGGGAGTGAGCTTGGCGTAGGTGGCCCGCAGCTGACGGTCGGCCTTCTCCGTCAGCTTGGCCACCTCCTCGGCGATATTGATGCCATCGGGCTCCGACATGCGTCGGAGTTCCTCGATCTTGCCTTCCAGCTCGGCGATGGGTTTTTCGAAGTCCAGGAAATGGCGCATGGCGCCCGGCTTTAGCACGATTTCGCCAGGATGGAAGGATGGGGGGCGGGCGGGGCCGGCCCTTACGCCTCGCCGCGGGCGAGCGGATGATGCAGCTCCACCAGGCGCTGGAGCCGCTCGGCCAGCACATGGGTGTAGATCTGGGTCGTGGCGATATCCGCATGCCCCAGCAGCAGTTGCAGGCTCCGCAGATCGGCGCCGCGGGCCAGCAGATGCGAGGCGAAGGAGTGCCGCAGCACATGCGGCGACACCCGTGTCGGGTCCAATCCCGCGTCCAGCGCCACCAGCTTCAGCACCAGCGCAAATCCCTGTCGGGTCATCGCCTGACGCGGGTCCCGGCCGGGGAACAGCCAGGGGCTTGGCGCTTCGCAGGCGGCGGTGAAGGCGGCGGCGGCATCCCTGGCGGCGTCCGACAGCGGCACGATTCGCTCCTTGCCGCCCTTGCCGCGCACCAGCACCACCGCCGCGTCACCCGCGAGCGCGCTGCGCCGCAGACCCAGCAGTTCCGAGATCCGCAGCCCGGTGGCGTACAGGATTTCCAGCGCCGCGCGCGCCATGAGGCCTTGGAGGACCCCGGTTCGGGCGGCCGCCGCCTCCATCAGCGCATCCACCTCGGCCTCCGTCAGGTATTTCGGCAGGCTGCGCGGCAGGCGGGGCGTGTCCAGCAGCGAGGTCGGATCGTCCTCGCGGACGCCCTCGCGCAGCAGGAAGCGATGGAACTGGCGCAGCGCCGACAGCCGGCGCGCCGCGGTGCGGGCGGACAGTCCGGCGCGTGTCAGCCCCGCCATGTAGCCTTGCAAAATTGTCGGGTCCGCCGTGCTCACGGCCAGACCGCGCGCGGCGGCGAAGGCGGCGAAATCGGTCAGGTCGGCCGCATAGGCGGCAAGCGTATTGCGCGCCGCCCCCCGCTCGGCGGCCAGCATTTCCAGGAACGCCTCGATATGGCGGTCCATTTGGATGCTCTCAGCTACCTTTGAAGGCGTCGTTGTGCAGCACCTTCTCCACGGGATGTACCACCGGGTTGGGCGGAAAGGCGCCGAGCAGTACCGCGCCCGCGCCCAGCAGCACCAGCCCGGTCATGACGATGATCAGAAATATGCGCGTCATTTCGGCATCACCGGTCTCTGTTGTGTGGGAGCCGCCTTGGCCTGGGCGGGTAGGGCTGTGCTAGCTTTGATCATTATGACACGCAACACCGCGCTCAAGGAATCCATCATGTTGCCGGACGCGCTCGCTGGACGCAGCATCGTGCTGGTCGGGCTGATGGGCGCCGGCAAGACCTCCATCGGCCGCCGGCTGGCGGCTCGGCTTGGCCTGCCGTTTCACGACGCCGACGCCGAGATCGAACTGGCCGCCGGCTGCACCATCCCGGAAATCTTTGCCCGATAANNGGTGCTGGCGACCGGCGGCGGCGCCTTCATGGACCCGGAAACCCGTGCCATCGTTCGTGGGGAGGCCGTCTCGGTCTGGCTGCGCTGCTCGCTGCCGGTGCTGGTGCGCCGGGTGGCCGGGCGGGACAACCGCCCGCTGCTGACGGCCGGCGATCCCGCCACCATCCTGCGCGGCCTGATGGACAGCCGCCACCCGGTCTATGCCGAGGCGGACGTGGTGGTGGATTGCGGCGACGAGAGCCCCGAGACCACCACCAGCCATGTGATGAACGCCCTGTTGTTATGGGCGCCGCCGCGTCGGCTCGCGGTGACGCTTTCCACCACGGCCTACGACGTGGTGATCGGCCAGGGGTTGCTGGCCCGTGCCGGCGCGCTGCTGGCGCCGCGCCTGCCGCAGAAGCGCGCGGTGGTGATCACCGACGAGACCGTGGCCCGTCTGCACCTGCAAACCCTGCTCGACGGGTTGGCGCAGACCGGCATCGTCACCAGCCAGATCGTGGTGCCCGCAGGCGAGGCGTCGAAGAATCTGGAAACCTTTGGACGCGTGACCGACGCGCTGCTGGCAGCGAAGGTGGAGCGGCGCACCGCCGTGATCGCGCTCGGCGGCGGCGTGGTCGGCGACCTCGCGGGATTCGCCGCGGCAACGACGCTGCGCGGCCTGCCCTTCGTGCAGGTGCCGACCACGCTGCTCTCGCAGGTCGACAGCTCGGTCGGCGGCAAGACCGGGATCAACACCGCGTACGGCAAAAATCTGCTCGGCGCGTTCCACCAGCCGCGCATGGTGC
>PKWQ01000144.1 GCA_003133265.1 Acetobacteraceae bacterium | reverse complement strand
CGACACCGCAGGTGCCGCGGCGCAGGTCGCCGAGTGGGGCCGCCCCGAGGAAGCCGCCATCGCCTCGGCGCTGGCGGCGAAGATCTACGGCCTGGACATCCTGCGCGCCAATGTCGAGGACGCCGCGCACAACACGACGCGGTTCTACGTGATGGCCCGCCAGCCGAGCACGCCCGATGCGTCGGTGCCCGACCTGATGACCACGTTCGTGTTCCGCGTGCGCAACCGCCCCGCGGCGCTGTACAAGGCGCTGGGCGGCTTCGCCACCAACGGCGTGAACATGACCAAGCTGGAGAGCTACATGCTGGGCGGGCAGTTCACCGCCACCCAGTTCCTCTGCGACGTCGACGGCCACCCCGAGCAGCCCGCCCTGCGACTGGCGCTGGAGGAATTGCAGTTTTTTTCCAGCGAGGTCCGCGTGCTGGGGGTTTATCGCGCGGCGCCGTTCCGGGCGAGCCAGGGCGAAGCGGATTGAGGGGTTTGGTAGGGGCGTGACGGGCGATGGAAGGAACCGAAGTCGTATTTGCCAACCTTTAAAAAGGCTTTGACGGCGCTTGAGCGATTCCGCATCCTCGGTCGCAAGTGCTGGCCGAAACGCGCCGGCTACGTTCAAGGGACAGAATAATGAGAAGCCGGTTCGACGTACTCCGCGCAATTGCCGGAATGGTGATGGCTACCGCGATTGCCGCTGTTTCACCGGCAAATGCCGCCAACATCATCGAGGAATGGGCGAGCGTGACGGCGCCGCCAGCGCCAGAACTCAAGCCGGTTACGATCGATTCGAAGACGACCGCGTTGCTGATGCTCGATTTCCTGAAGCCGAATTGCGGCACGCGGGCGCGCTGCATGGCCACGGTCCCGGCGGTGAAGAAGCTGCTGGGCGAGGCGCGCGCGGCCAAGGTGACGGTGATCTATAGTTACTTCGGCAAGCTTACGGCTGCCGACATCGTCGATAAGGACCTGGCTCCCGCACCGGGCGAGCCGTCGGTGACAACCTTTGCGGACAAGTTCCTGAATACCGATCTGGAAAAGATGCTCAAGGACAAGGGGATCAAAACCGTCATCGTCGTCGGCACCGCCGCCAACGGCGCCGTTCTCTATACCGGCAGCGAGGCCGCGCTGAGAGGCTTCAACGTGATTGCACCGGTGGACGGCATCTCGAGCACCGATACCTATTCCGAGCAATTCAGCACATGGCAATTGGCCAATGGGCCGACGTTCGGCAAACTGGTGACGATAACCAAGATCGACATGATCAAGTTCTGACCGGTCCGAAAACGTTTGGTTGTCGATCCGTGCTGGGTGGTTATCGCGCCGGCGCCGCTCCGGGGAGCCAGGGCGGGGAGGGGTGAGGGGCTGGGTGGGACGCGACGAGCGGTGGTGAGGTTTTGGGTTGGGATTCGGCTACCGGCAATGCGGACCTTCGCATCGGGATTACTAAATGGCCGCCCTTGATCCAAAGCTGCCGGTCGTGACGTGACCGGCGAACGGCGAACGGCGAACGGCAGCAGATTGTCATGAGCGGACATTCTCGACCTATGCGGTTCAGAGTCAGACTCTAGTTCTAACCTCGGCACGAATCACTCCGATAGGATGCAAGGATGACGGAGACGCCTACGCCAGGCTGGACGCCGCCCTCATATGACGATGTTCTGGAGACCTACGGCCTCGAAATGCTGATGGCCACCGGTGACTTGTCTCTCGTGAATGGCGAACTGGCCATGACGAAAGACGGCGACTTCCAAATGGGCGATATCGTTTACAATGGATTATTTCGGCTTGTGCAAGCATGGCGATACAACGCCCCTCACCTCCGCTTCCTGTTCGAGATGATGAACTCGATGCGAGTCCGCAGGGTAAGCCTGGACGATAAGATGAACAGGGTTGGCGAGGAGAAGCGCGCCCGGTTTGACATCAAGACCTACATGCAGTCCGATCTCGCGTTCACCGAGGCGTTCCACGGAGTAATCGACGAGCAGGGCGCGGCCGACTTCGGGTTCGCAACCTATGGCGGCTGCCTCGTGATGCTTCTCAGCGGCTCACTCCTCCGGTTCAAGGATGACATCGACGCCGCTGGAGATGACTGGACTAAAGCGGAACCACTCTTCAACGGCTGTTCGTTCGGGCAGGTGATCGTCGCTGCGGCGAACGGGTTCCGGCATGACGATGAGTGGGCCAAAACGCGCCCATCGAAACCGCAGCAGAAGGTTTCACAAGACATTCTCATCACGGCCCTTCAAGGAAATCGGGTTCCTCATGAGCGGACGCCGGGACGGTGTGCCGAAGTGCTGGAGATGCTGAGCCGTGGAGGAGACTTTGACCGTTTGACAGCCAACATGTTCGCATTCGCTCACGACGTGGCCTGTCGCCGTCGTGCTGCCACCAAGCCTTGATCCCGACAGGCGTGCTTAGCAGGCGTAGGGCGGATAAGCGCAGCGCCATCCGCCAACTCGCCGCACGGAGACATGGCGGATGGCGCTACGCTTATCCGCCCTACGCAAATGTCCGCTCCCCATCCAAGGGGCATTGAAACCAAGCACCCCCTACGACAACGCATAAGTCGCCGTCGCCTGCACCAGCTTCCGTCCGGGCTCGGCTTCGGAACAAATCACCACCTCTGCCGTGAACAGCCGCCTGCCGCCGCCGGTGCCGTCCTGGCGCTACCAGCTTTGCAGAACGCTCGGTTCGATAACGATCATGCCTTCTGGATGGGCGGACCAGCCGTTTATCCGGGGAGTACCGGTTAAGTAGATTCCGAGCCTATCGTCGTTCTCTCAAGTACCGGTATTGTATATGAATTGCGCCGGCTATGGGCCGTTCCGATCCAATTGGTGTCGCGCCACAACAATTCGACCACGACGCGGCTTCAAGGTCCATCAGTCGGCACCGAGGCAAACCCCCGGCGGTCGTTATTCCGCCCATCGAGGAAAATCACATGCTAAACCGTCGCGCAATCTTTGGCTTACTCGCATCCGCTGCCACGTTTGCCGCAACAGGCGCGTCTTTCGCGAAGGGCCCCCACCACCACATCAATGGTCACGATCTGCTCGGGGCGAAACTGAAGCAGAATGGCAAACACGAGATGGGCAAGGCCGGAAAAGAGACCGTGATCGCGGAAGTGAATAATGGAAAAGTTACGGGAATGAGCGCGGGGAGTCTTCCCGTAAAAAAAGTTAAAACGAATAAGAAGATGGCCCAATCTGGACCAATGAACATCCATTTGGCCGCGTACGGAGATGTTCAATTGGCGCAGTTAGTCGAAATTTACTACGGATATTGCATTGATACCGGTATGGATGAGTACTACTATTGGTATCTTGCGGGAGATGTCATCATCACCGATGGCTGGATCGAGTATGTGCCGGCGTAAATATCGATTCTCAGCTCTTGAACCGAAGGAGTTGCCAATGCGACACCTCATATGGATTGCGATGCTTGCCGCATCCACTCAAATACCTATGGCCTATGCACAGTCCGGTAGCACCGACGATACCCGCAGCAAAACCTCCACTAGCGTCGGGGCGGAACGTAACGCCGCCGAGAACTGCGGGACTCCCGACGAGCCGAAAGCGTGCCCTCCGTTGCCGCGCAAGAATCTTCTGTACTATCGCGGTGACCGCGACAAGGTGAGTCGGGAGGGCCATTGACGCTCTTCCGCTCGTGACCCGGAGAGATGGATTGCTTCGGCACGCTCGCAGTGATGACGGAAGAAACGACGGGTCACTGTTTTCGCCGGGTGGCATTGCTTACCGAAACCGGGGGCTTGCGTTGGCGGATGACGCTGCGCTTATCCGCCCTACGACAACGCATAAGTCGCCGTCGCCTGCACCAGCTTCCGCCCGGGCTCGGCCTCGGAACAAATAACCACCTCGGCGGTGAACAGCCGCTTGCCGGCGCGCAGCGTGGTGGCCTCGGCCAGCAGCGGCAGGCGCAGCGCCGGGCGTAGGAAATTGATCGTCAAATCCACCGTCACCGCGTCCGCATCGCCGCGCTGCGCCAGGATCAGCGCGTAGGCGGCGACGTCGGCCATCGCGAACAGCACCGGGCCGGCGACCGAGCCGCCGGGGCGGGTGATGTGCGGGCCGTCGTTCAGCTTGATCGTCGCACTATCCGCCTCGGCGCGCAGCACCTCCACCCTAAACAGCGGCAGCATCGGCAGGCCGGCGGCGATGTGGGCCTGGATCGCCTCCAGGCCCCACGCGCCGTGGTGCTTCGTCACAGGTTACAGAACCTGCCGCCACGGCTCCTGCAGCAGCACGTAACCATCGTTGCGTTTGACCAGATTGGCGAAGCCGGGGAAATGCACATGCATGCCGGCGATCAGCAGCCGGTCGGTCGCCACCATGTCGAAGATCCGCTTGCGCGTCGCCGCCGCCGCGTCCGGGTCGGTGTCGAAGGCGATGGTCACTTCCGGATGCGGTATCTGCACTTCCGGCACATGCACGATGTCGCCCCAGATCAGCAGTTGCTCGTTACCGGATTCGATCAGGTAGCCGGTGTGGCCGGGCGTGTGGCCGTGGATCGGCACGGCGGTGATGCCGGGGAACACCTCGCCGCCCTTGAAGGTGCGCATCCGGTTCAGATACGGCGCGGTCTGTTCGCGCGTGGCCTGGTAATACAGCGCCTTCTCGCGCTCGGTGGCGCGCGACATCGCGCCGTCGTCCAGCCAGTGCGGCAGCTCGTTCTCGTGCGCGCGCAGCTCGGCGTTGGGGAACAGCGGCTTGCCGTTGGTCATGTCGGTCAGCCCGCACGAGTGGTCGGGGTGCATGTGGGTCAGGAACACCGCCTCGATCTTCGCCGGGTCGATCCCGGCGGCCTTCAGGTTGCGTTGCAGCCAGCCGACGGTGGGGCCCATGTAGTTGCCTGAGCCGGTCTCGATCAGCGCCAGCCGGCCGGCGGAGTGGATGGCGAAGCAATTCACCGAGGTCCGGCGCGGCACCGGGCGGAAATTCTGCCGCAGCAGCTCCGCGCCCTGCTCGGGCGTGATGTTGCGCAGCACCTCCAGCGAGCCATCGAGATACCCGTCGCTGAGCGCGGTCACCACGATGTCGCCGATCTTGCGGTGATACACGCCGGGTATCTGCACGGTTGGAATAGTGGTCATCGGTTTTCCCCCTTCTATTTATTCGCGCGGCGCGGCCGCGCGGGCCAGCCGGTCGTTGATCGCTAAACCGAGCCCCGCATCGGGCACCGCCATCGCGGCGATGCGGCGCAACCCGAGGCGCACGCCCTCCTGGTCCAGCCAGCGCAGGCCGGTGAACAGCCGCGCGGCGGCCTCCGTCACATCCCCAGCTTCGCTCAGGTTGAACAGAGTCCCCGCGCCCCGCAAGGGCGGACCGAACGCCAGCAGCGCCTCGTCGGGCGCGACATGCGTCGCGTTCAGCCGCACCGGCAGGCTCGGCGCGTAGTGCGAGACCAGCAGCCCCGGCGAAGCCAGCCCGCGCCCGGTGTGCGCCACCGCGTGCGGGGACAGCCGGTCCAGCGTCCCCACCACCGCCTCGATCGCCTCCGCCGTCACGCCGCCGGGGCGCAGCAGCACCGGGCGCGGGCCGCTCAAATCCAGCACGGTGGATTCCACCCCCACCCGGCACGGCCCGCTGTCCAGCACCGCCGCGATGCGCCCGCCCAGCCCCTCCATCACATGCTGGGCGGTGGTCGGGCTGACCTGGCCGGAGCGGTTGGCCGAGGGCGCGGCCACCGGCCGGTCCACCGCGCGCAGCAGCGCGAGCGCGATCGGGTGCGCCGGAATCCGGATCGCCACGCTGTCGAGCCCGGCCAGCGCCAGATCGGCCACGCCGCAGTCCGGCCGCTTCGGCAGCACCAGCGTGAGCGGACCCGGCCAGAACGCCGCCGCCAGCGT
>PKWQ01000140.1 GCA_003133265.1 Acetobacteraceae bacterium | reverse complement strand
GTTGGAATGATCTGTGCCGCGCGGCGGTCCCCGAAATGTTCCTTGAACTCGGGGCTGGCGCTGTAGTCACCGCTGGCAAGCACGACGCCGCCGCGAGCACTATACCGCTCGACGCCGCCCGCCTCCGTCACGCACTCGACGCCGATCACCCGCTCGCCGTCGCGCAGGAACCGCGTCGCGCGGCGGTCTGTGCGGATGTCCACGCCGAGCTTTCGGGCTCTCCTGGAGAGATGGTAGATATAGGCGCGAGAGTTCGGCAATACATTGTGCATGCGCGGCTTGCGGTGCGGCGGCTCCGGCATCGGGCCGAAGAAAGTCACGCCCATCGACATCAGCCAGCGCAGCGTCTCATTGACGTTGTCGGTCAGGATGCGGCGCAGCACCACATTGTCCTCGATGCCGACCCGTGCGTTGAACAGGCCGAGATCTTCGAAATGGTCTTGCGGATTGTCCTTGATCCCCTTGCGGATCTGGTGCGGGGTCGCGCTGGCGGAAATCGATCCGATCGAACGGCCAGTGGAGCCGCCAAGTTGGTTGGCCTTCTCCAGCACCACGACGCTGCGTCCCAGCGTCGCCGCCTCGATCGCGGCGGCTAGTCCGGAGCCCCCGCCGCCAACAACCACGACGTCATGGATGCTTTCGCACCCCGACACTTCCCCCCTTCGGTCGAGCAAAGCATCCAGTTGCTGTCTCCCTCCTGAGTGAGCAAGCGTTCGTGCGACCGCGCTCGCCAACACCCCTGATCCGCGACACCGCGGTTGACACCGCAATCAACGCGACATTATATAACTGAACGTTCGTTCAGAAACAAGTCGGCAAAGAATCAAGCTGCAAGAACGAGTCAGGGGAAGCAAATGCACCATCCTATCGGAGTTTTGAGAACGCGAACCTGGCGCCTTGCGGCGGCGGCGCTGGGCGTCGCGGTGGCGATTGCTCCCGCGCAAGCGCAGGCACCTGTGCAGGCACCGATCCGCATCGGAGCCATACTGGAGCTGAGCGGACGCTTCGTTTCATATGGCGCCGCCTGCAAGCGCGGCATCGACATGGCGACCGCGACCTACGGTGAAACCGTCGCCGGCCGCAAATACGAATTCGTTTTTCGCGACGTGCAGTCCGAGGCGCGCGGCACGGTGTCGGCGTTCATCGAACTCGCCAACACGAACCACATCGATTACATCATCGGCCCGATCGCCAGCCCCATCGTGGCGGCGGCGATCCCGCCGTGGCAGCAGACGAAACCGTTGTGGATCGTTCCCGGTTCTTCCGCAACGGAACTGGAGGAAAAGGCCGGACAGGAGCCGAACTTCTTTCACAGCTATCCCTACGCCTACCACTATCATCACAGCCTTGCCGCGGGTCTCGTGCATTATCTCGGACCCGGCAAGAAGCTTGCAATGATCTATTCCGACGACAGCTATGGCCGCACACACGTTCCCGCGGCGGAGAAGTATTTCAAGGCGGCCGGCTTCCAGATCATTGCCGAGGAGGCGCTTCGCACCAACTCGCCGGACATGACACCGGTCCTGACGCGCGTGGCCCGGATGAAGCCCGACGTTTTGCTCGCCATCGTGCAGACCACCGACGGCATCACGTTGACCAAGCAGGCGTACACGATGCGGATCAAGATCCCCTATATTTCGGCGTTGGCAGCGGTCAAGACACCGGAATGGCAACAGGCGGTCGGTGAAGCACAGCAGGGCTGGATCGGCATCAGCACCTTCCTGCCGAACACCGAGGATTGGCCAGCCGACAAGACTTATCCAAACCTGTTTCCCGGCACCAAGCCCTGGGAAGCAAAATTTCGGGAGCGCTATGGGCGGGATGCCGACGACAATGAGCTGATCTGCTATTCGAACGCGATTCAGCTGCTGCTGGCGATGGACAAAGCAGGCGGTGGCGACGACAAATCGAAGGTGGTGGCCGCGCTGCGCGACCTCCAGGTAACCACCCCGATGGGCCCCGCTGCATTTGCACCGAGCGAGGGCACCAAGCAGCAGGAGTTCGCGGAACTTCTGGTGTTCCAGCGCCAGAATGGCCAGAACGTCATCCTGTGGCCGCTGCAAGCCGCCAACGGCAAGCTGGTGCCGATCGAGTGACGGCGTTCCCGGCAGCCGGGAAACCGGGCATGATGCCGGTGCCACTTATCAATCGGAGAGACCACGCCCATGCCGCGTGATGCCTTACGCACGATCCTGCCCATCACAGGCTGGCCCGCGGACCGCGCGGACGCCGTGGACATCAGCGGCGGAACCGACCCGGTGCTGCCGACACCGTTCCGCATCGGCGTCGCCGGCGCCGCAACCCTGGCCGCAACCGGGCTCGCCGCCGCCGACCTGTGGGAGATCCGCTCCGGACGGCACCAACAAGTGGCCGTCGATTTGCGCCAGGCGACGGCATCGTTGCGCAGCGGCCACTACATGAAGCTTGGCGACGGCGAGGTCTCGCACGCGCGCAACACGATCATGGGCGTGTATCCCACCAAGGACGGAAGGTGGAGCTATCTGCACTGCAATTTTCCCAATCATCGCGCCGCAGCGCTGAGCGTGCTCGGGGTTCCCGAAGACCGCGAGGCCGTGGCGCGCGCCGTGCTGAACTGGAACGCCGCCGATCTGGAAGAGGCGATCATTGCCGCCAAAGGCGCCGGCGGCATGGTGCGGACGCAGGCGGAATGGGCGCGCCATCCGCAGGCCGCCGCCATCGCCGCATTGCCGTTGATGGAGATCGTGCGGATCGGCGACAGCCCGCCGGAGCCTCTGCCCCCCGGCAACCGCCCGCTGTCGGGCATCCGCGTGCTCGACCTGACGCGCGTGCTCGCCGGCCCGACAAGCGCGCGCACGCTGGCCGAGCACGGCGCGGACGTGCTCAAGATCACCGGCGCGCATCTGCCCAATCTCGGCTACCAGGAATTCGATACCGGCCACGGCAAGCTCTCCGCCCATCTCGATCTGCGCGAACAGCGGGATGTCGATACCCTGAGCGGCCTTGTGCGCGAGGCGGATGTGTTCTCGCAGGGCTATCGCCCAGGCAGTTTGGGCGGTCGCGGCCTGTCGCCCGAGGAACTGACGTCCATCCGACCGGGGCTGATCTATGTGTCACTCTGTGCGTTCGGCCATACCGGGCCCTGGGCGTCGCGGCGCGGCTTCGACACCGTCGTGCAGACGGTCAGCGGCATGACGTTTCGGCAGGCGGAAATGGTGCCGGGCGAGACGCCGGAACCGCAATTTTATCCAGCAGCCGCCATCGATTATTGCACGGGCTATCTGATGGCGTTCGGCGCGATGGCGGCACTCGCCCGCCGCGCCCGGGAAGGCGGCAGTTGGCTGGTACGCATCTCGTTGGCCCAGGTCGGCAAGTGGATTGTCGATCTCGGGGAAGTGCCGGCCGCCGCGCTGCACGGCGTGCCGGCCGAATTCACCCCTGCCGAGCTTGAGCGCTGGTCGATGGTGACCGACACACCGTCAGGCCGGCTGCGCCACCTGAAACCGGTCGTGCAGTTGTCTGAGACGCCGCCATACTGGGCGCGCCCCTCGGTGCCACTGGGCTATCACCAGCCGGTATGGCCGCCGCGCGGATCAGCGTGAGCGCGGTCCGCTGGCAGAGATCGCGCGCTGCGCTGCTCAGGCGTGCGGCTGCAACACCTGGCGCAACACCGCGCCGTCGGCCAGCTGGTCGAAACCGGCATTGATCTGATCGAAGGTGATAAAGCCGCTGCGCAGCTTCTGCACCGGCAGCTTGCCGCGCTTGTAGAGGGCCAGAAAGCGCGGAATATCGCGCCGCGGCACGCAACTGCCCATGTAGCTGCCGCGGATACTCTTCTCGTCCGTCACCAGCGCGCCATGCAGGTAGGAGAACGTGGCGGTGGAGGACGGCAGCCCGGCGCTGACCACCATCCCGCCGCGCGCGGTGATGGCATAGGCAAGGTTCATCGCGGGGATCGAGCCGGCGGTCTCGATCACATAATCGAGCCCTCCCCCGGTCGCCTGCCTCACCTCCTCGACCACATCGGCATTGCCGGCCAGGAACGTGTCGGTCGCCCCGAGTTCGCGCGCGAGCTCCAACTTGCCGGGGTTGAGGTCGACCGCGACGATACGCTCCGCGCCCGCGACCACGCCGCCCAGCAGCGCGTTCATGCCGACGCCGCCGAGCCCGACCACGGCCATCTGACCGCCCGGCGGCACCTTGGCGGTATTCAGCACCGCGCCCACGCCGGTCACCACGGCGCAACCAAAGATCGCCGCATCCTCCAGCGGCACGTCCTCGGGAATGCGGATCAGCGCCTTCTCCGACACCACGGCATATTGCGCGAACACCGACAGGCCACTGTAGTGATACAGCACCTCGCCGTTCAGCCGCATCCGGTGCGCGCCGGAAATCAGCGTGCCCTCGGCCCGCGAACTGAAGGAACTGGCGCAGAGATTCGGCCGCCCACCCGAGCAGTAGCGACAGTCGCCGCAACTGGTGACGAAGACACTGACCACATGGTCGCCCGGCTTGAAGGCGGTCACGCCGGGACCGACCTCCGCGACGATGCCGGCCGCCTCATGCCCCGGCACAGTCGGCAACTTGCGCGGACGCAGCCCCTCGATGGTGGACAGGTCGGAGTGGCAGAGGCCGGCGCCGATGATCTTGTACAGCACCTCGCCGGGGCCGGGCGGATCGAGATCGATCTCCTCGATCGTCATCGGCTTGCTCATGGCATAGGGCCGGGGCTTGCCCTGCTCACGCAATACCGCCGCTTTTATCTTCATGGCCATCTTCCTCCGCCTTATTTGGGCATGTGCTCCGGCAGCCATAGCGCGATGTCAGGCCAGATCACCAGCATCGCCAGCAGCACGAACATGATGATGTGGAACGGGATCGTGCCCAGCACCACCTGTCCCAGCTCGCCATCCCAGATACTCTGGATGACGAACAGGTTGATCCCGATCGGCGGCGAAATCTGCCCGAGTTCGATGAACATGACAAGGATCACGCCGAACCAGACGGGATCGAAGCCGTATTGCAGCAGCACCGGGAACAGCAGCGGCACGGTGATGACGATCATGCCGAGGCTTTCCACCAGGCAGCCGAGCAGCGTGTAGAGCAGGAACAGCGCGACGAAGAAGCCGGTGCGCGACAGATGCAGCCCAACCAGGAAAGCGGTGACGCTCTCGCCCACCCCGGACAGGCTGATGGCATAGGAGAAGACATACGCGGCATAGACGATGAACAGGATATTGCCCACCGTCTTCACCGCGCGCTGCAACGCCTGGTTCAGCAGCGACAGACGCAGCTCACCGAACACGGCGCAGAGCAGCAGCACCAGCAGGCAGCCGCAGGCGGCGGCCTCGGCCGGGGTCATCCAGCCGGCATAGATGCTGCCGAGAATGCCGCCGATCAGCAGCATGAACGGCACCACGTCGAGCGCCGCCAGCGCCATCTCTCCGAAACTCCCCGCCCCGGCCTCCTTGGGCGCCAGCCCCGGAGAGATCATGCAGCGGATGGCGATATAGGCCATGAACATGCCGGTCAGGATCAGGCCAGGGAAAACGCCAGCCATGAACAGCTTGGCGACCGAGACCTCGGTGAAGCTGCTATAGACGATCATGGCAAGGCTCGGCGGAAACAGGATGCCGAGCGTGCCACCGGCGGCAAGCGAGCCGGCCGCCATCGGGCGATGGTAGTTGCGTTTCAGCAGTTGCGGCAACGCCACGCTGCCGATGGAGGCGGCGGTGGCGACCGAGGAGCCGCTGATCGAGGCGAACAGCGCGCAGCCGGCGATATTGGTCTGCAACAGGCCCCCGGGGATCGGCGCCACCAGCTTCGCCAGCCCACGATAGATACGCAACGTGAGACCGCCGCCCTGCATGATCTCCGCCATGAAGATGAACAGCGGAATTGCGGTCAGGGTGAAGCTGTCCAGGCTGCCCCAGGACACCAGCCCCAACCCCTTCATCGCCGGCAGCCCACCCTGCATCAGCAGATAGACGATGCCCGGTATGGTGATGGCGAACGGGATCGACATGCCGGCGCCGAGCAGCGCCAGGAAGATGACGAAGGCGAGGATGATCATCACGTCCGGTGTCATCGGCGCGCTCCCCCGCCCAGTTCCAGGCGGAGCCAGCGGACATCGCGCCGCATCGCCTTGAACAGCGCCCAGCTAACCGCCGCCGAGCCGAGCGGCATGGCAAGGCGCGGAATCCACAGCGGCGTCCCCAGGATCGTCGGCGCGATCTCGTCGATGTCCCATGAATTGTACACTAGGCGCGTCGTCTGCCAGAGCAGGATCATGCCGCTGAGAAAGCACAGCAGATCGAAGAACAGCCGCGAACCGGCCCGCGCCCAGCCGGGAAGGCGCGCCTGGAGGAAATCGACGCGATGATACACGTCGCCGGTCTCGCAGACCGACAGGCTGAGGAAGGTGATCACCACCACCAGATAGCCGCCGATCTCGTCACTGACGCCGAAGGAAAAGCCGAAAAGGCCGCGCGCCACCACCTCGGAGACCGTGAAGCCGATCAGCGCGACCACGGCGATCTGGCAGAGCCAGAGGCATAGTTTCTCGCTGATGTCCTCACGCACGCGCAGGTGCGCCGGGGGGCCGAAGCCATGCCCCGGCAGCTTGGTTTCCGCACTCATGTGGTTCGCCGTCCCGGTGCTGCTGCCACCCCGTGCTTCTAGCGTCCAAGTGCCGCGCGCACCGCGGCCACCGCGGCGATCCCGTCCGGCCCGTGCGCCTTGGCCCACTCGTCCCACAGGCTCTCCATGCGCTTGGCACCTTCCGCCGCGTCGGCATCGGTGCCCGGCGTCACCACCAGGCCGCCGTCGGCCATCTTCTGGGTCAGTCTGTCCTCCTCGGCCAGCATGTCGGTGGTGATGGTTGGCGCGACCTCGGTCACCGCCTTGCGCACGGCCGCCTGCAACTCAGGCGACAGCGCATCGAACGCCGCCTTGTTCACCACGATGTAGGAATTCACGTAGTTCACGCCGAGCCGGTAGTTGTATTTAAGCAGGTCCTTCCATGGATAACCGGCGCCGGCACTGGCGGTGAACACGCCGTCGATCACCCCACGATCCAGCGCGGCCGGCACTTCCGGCGGCCCCATGGTGATCGGGATGCCGCCGAAGCGCTTCACGAATTCCCCCTGCTCGGGCGAGGTAACGCGCATCTTCAGCCCCTGCAGATCGGCAAGCGATGTGTACTTCTTGCGCGCGAACCCCACCTGCACCGGATAGACGTAGCTGCCCAGCATGAGCACGCCGCGCTTGGCGTAGGCGGCACTGACGTACTTGTCCATGATCGGCGATATCTTGGCGAATTCTTCCTGCGAACGGATCAGCATCGGCAGACGTGGCACGTCGCCGATCGGGATGGAGCCGGCAAAGAACCCGTCATCAGCCATCTGGATGACGCCGTCACCGACCGCCTGGGTGATAGTGGTGACGTTGATCTGCAACGAACCGCCAAGATGCATGCGGATTTGCAGGCCGTGATTGGTATCGGTGTCGATCTTCTCGGCGATGCGCGCAACGCCACGCACCGAGGGAATAGTCGCGACGCTATTATAGACATACAGGTCCCAGTTGACCGCCCGCGCCGGTTGCGCGGCAAGACCGAGACCGATGACGGACAGGCACGCGGCCAACAGGCCGGCACGCAGCGTATGACAGCGCGGCATAGGCGTTCTCCCCTTGGTGGTCGCGCCTGTTGCGGCGCTACATTATGCGCCCATCTTGCGGGCAGACCGCGCCGTTCTGTCAAGGCCGGGCCACCGGCAGGGTCGATGGCGGCTTGCGCAATGCGGGGGATTCCGGCGAGCATCATGGGCAAGGAATGGCGGCCAGGGGAAACAGCATGGATATCAAGGGAAGCCGGTTTTTGATCACCGGCGGGGTCAGCCTGATCGGCTCGCACCTGACCGAGCGCCTGCTCGCGCACGGCGCCAAGGGCGTGGTGCTGTTCGACAATTTCTCGCTCAACGCCACCGATGTGGTGCGCCATCTGGTGGACGACCCGCGCGTGAGCATCCTGCGCGGCGACGTGCTGCGGCTGGCGCAACTGACGGATGCGATGGCCGGCATCGACGGCGTGTTCTCGCTCGCCGCGCTGCTCACGCTGCCGATGTCGCAAGACCCATCCCTCGGCCTCGAGGTGAACATACGCGGCGTGAACAACACGCTGGATGGGGCACGGCTGGCGCGGGTGAAGAAGGTGGTTCTGGCATCGTCCATCGCCGTCTACGGCGGCGAAACCGATCTGATCGAAGCGAGCACACCGCTCGCCCATGCCGGGATGTCGCCGGCGTTCGTGCTGTACGCGGCGTCGAAGCTGATCGGGGAGAATCTCGGCAAGCTGTACGCCACGCGCTACGGCCTGGGCTTCAACGCGGTGCGTTTCGCCACCGTCTATGGCGAGCGCCAGCATGCGCGCGGGGTGAACGCGCTGCATATCCTGGAAAGCTACCAGCGGCTGATGAAGGGCGAGCGCCCGGTGATCGTGGGCGACGGCAGCGAAGTACACGACTATATTCACGCCGAGGACGCGGCCGAAGGCTGCATCGCGGCGATGGCGCGCGGCGTATCGGGCCGCGCCTACAACATCGCGACCGGGATCGCCACCTCGATCGAGGAGATTGTCGCCATCGTCACGCGCGAGGCTGGATCGAACCTGACGCCAGAGTTTCGTGAGGACACGCGCACCACGAGGGGATCGACGACATCCTCGCTGTCGGTGGCCAACGATCTCGCGCGCCAGGATCTCGGCTGGGAGTCAAGAATTCCGATCGATGCCGGCATCCACCGGCTGCTGACCTGGTTCAAGGCACAGGGCTGATGGTTGCCGCCGAAGAATAGCCCGGCACATCGCGCCCCGCTCAGCGCGGCGCCATCCGCAGTGCGCCGTCCAGGCGGATGGTCTCGCCGTTCAGGAACCGGTTCCCCATGATATGCAGCGCCAGCGCGGCATATTCGTCCGGCCGGCCGAGCCGCGCGGGGAACGGCACCGAAGCGGCCAGGCTGTCGCGCACATCGTCCGGCAAGCCGTTGAACATCGGCGTCTGGATCAGCCCGGGCGCGATGGTCATCACCCGCACGCCGGAGCGCGCCAGTTCGCGCGCCGCCTGGATGGTCAGTCCGATCACCCCGGCCTTGGACGAGGCATAGGCCGCCTGCCCCACCTGGCCCTCGTATCCGGCAACCGAGGCGGTGTTGATGATCACGCCCCGCTCGCCGTCCTCGAACGGCTCCAACGCGCCCATCTCGGCCGCCGCCAGACGCAGCATGTTGAAGGTGCCGATCAGGTTGACGCGGATCACCCGCTCATAGGCGTCCAGCTTCATCGGCCCGTCGCGCCCGACAATCCGCCCGGCCACGCCGATGCCCGCACAGTTCACCAGCACCCGCGCCCCGCCATGCGCCGCGCGCGCGGTAGCGAAAGCCGCCTCGGCGGAAGCCGCGTCGCCCACGTCGCAGCCGATGCCGATCCCGCCGATCTTGCGCCCCATCGCCTCGGCCGCCGCCTGGTTCAGATCNNCCGGTGACGATGACCCCTTGTCCGTCCAGACGCATGTTCCGTTCCCCGTACTGACCGCCGGACCGCTTGGCGGATCGGCACGAGACTTGCCTCAGCGCTTTCCGTCGCGCAAGCGGCCACGACGGAGCCCCGGAACACCCCGCATCGGACAGCGGCGGGTTGCGGGGTTTGCCGTTCCAGGCAAGATTGCCGCTGGTTGGCGGTTCGGTGCGGCGACGATCGGCATGGCCGGGCGACCTCTCGGCGGTCCGGACAACAGGCACCGATAAGAACGGCGGAACAATCCCGATGTCCCCTGACGACACCGAGACCCAAGAGGGGGTGATGGACGAGCCGTCGCGCCGGCAGCTGTTTCTGCGGGTATTTCCGCCGATCATGCTGCCGGTGTTCCTGGCCGTCGTCGACCAGACCATCGTGGCGACGGCGCTGCCGGCGATGGCGGCCACGTTCGGGGATGTGGAGCGCATCTCGTGGGTGGTCATCTCCTATCTGGTGGCCAACACGATCGCGGCTCCCGTCTATGGCAGGCTCGGCGACCTGTTCGGACGGCGGCTGCTGATGCTGATCTCGCTTTGCATCTTTATTGTCGCCTCCGTGCTCTGCGCCCTGTCCGGCAGCGTCGTCGCGCTGACCCTGGCGCG
Organism: Acetobacteraceae bacterium; assembly: GCA_003133265.1. GTDB lineage: Bacteria > Pseudomonadota > Alphaproteobacteria > Acetobacterales > Acetobacteraceae > PALSA-911. The sequence goes on along the minus strand of PKWQ01000140.1, from coordinate 6,923 downwards.
CGTGTTGCAGGGACTGGGCGGCGGCGGGCTGATGACGCTGTCGCAGGCGCTGATCGGGGAGAGCGTGCCGCTGCGCGAGCGTGGGCGCTTCCAGGGCTACCTCGCGGGCGTGATCGTCTGCTCCAGCACCTTCGGCCCGGTGGCCGGCGGGTTCCTGACCCAGTTGTTCGGCTGGCAGTCGGTGTTCCTGGTCAATCTGCCGCTGGGCATTCTCGCGTTCGCGCTGGTGTTCCGCTTGCCCGCTCATCCGCGACGGGGCAACCGGCTGCATCTGGACATGCCCGGGCTCGTGCTCCTGTCGGTGTTCGTCACGACACTGCTGCTCGCCCTGGAACGGTTGCAACGTTTCGACCGAACCGCCTTGCCGGCAATCGCCGGGCTGGTGCTGGCGAGCCTGACCGCTCTCGCCCTGCTGATCCGCCAGGAACGGCGCGCGCGAGAGCCGCTTCTGCCGATACGGCTGCTGGGTCAGGCCGCGATCTGGCGCGCCGATGCCATGGCGGCCCTGTCGGGTGCGTCGCTGGCCGGCATGGTGACGTTCCTGCCGATCTACCTGCAGGTGGTCGGCCACGCGAGCGCCGGAGAGACCGGCTTCATCATGCTGCCGCTGACCGCCGGGGTGGGGATCGGCTCGGTGCTGACCGGGCGCTACATTTCCCGCACCGGGCGGACGGCGATCGTGCCGTCGGTGGGCCTGATGTTCACCGCATGCACGCTGATCGCCGCCGGGCTGCTGGCGCCACACCTAACGTCCTGGGAACTGGCGTGGCTGATCGCGGCCGGTGGCATCTGCCAGGGTTCGGCGATGCCGGTGGCACAGCTCACGGTCCAGCACTTGTCCGGATCGGCGATGCTGGGGGCTGGTGCTGCCTCGGTGCAGCTTTCGCGTTCGCTTGGCTCGGCGCTCGGCGTGGCTGTGGTCGGCGCCGTGCTGTTCCTGGTGCTGTCATCCAGCGACAATCATACTGCGGCACTGTTCGCCGACATGGTGGAACAGGGCCCGAAAGCGATGACCGGGCTGTCGGCAGCCCAGCAAGCGGCCGTGCAGGCGCAGATCGCCGCCGCCTTCAGCGCGGCGTTCTTCGCCATCGCATGCTTCTCCTGCGCGCTTTCCGCAGCCGCCTGGTCGTTGCCCATGCGGCGGCTTTAACTGCGCGACCTGACCCGGTTGACGCCAGAGATGCCGCGGGATTTGATCGAGAGGCCGTGACCGACACATGATGAGAACGGCAAGGGAGACAATGTGACATGCCGGAAACGGGTCTTGCGGCGTCGCACCCCTTGCGGACATTGCTGAAAGGCATGACGCCGGATCGTGAATACGACGCAATCGTCCTGGGGGCCGGTGCCGCCGGGCTGACCGCCGCCGCCGTCGCGGGGGCAAGCGGCCTCAACGTCCTGCTGGTCGAGAAATCGTCGCAGGTGGGCGGCACCGCCGCGATTTCCGGCGGCATGGTCTGGGTTCCCGCCAACCGAAAGATGGAAGCGGCCGGCCGTGCCGACAGCCCGGAGACGGCGCGGCGCTATCTCGACGCGACCATACCCGACCTGCGGGACGACGATCTCGCGGTGCGATTTCTCGAACAGGCCGACCGGGCGATCGCGGCGATCGAGGAACTGACCGCGTTGCGCCTGCGCCCGGTCAAAACCTACCCCGACTACTATCCCGACCTGCCCGGTGCGACACTCGGCGGCCGCGTGCTGGAGCCGGAGACCTACGATGCACGCCGGCTGGGCGATGCCTTCAAGCTGCTGCGCAGTCCGCTGCCGGAGTTCATGCTGTTCGACGGCATGATGGTTGACCGCGCGGACATCCCGCATTTCCTCCGAATCCTGCGCTCGCCGCGCTCGGCCGCCCGCGTGGCGCGGCTGGTCCTGCGCTACGTCCGCCAGCGGCTGACCGCGCACCGGGGCACGACGCTGGTGCTGGGCAACGCCCTGGTTGGGCGCCTGTTCGAAACCGTTCTCGCGACCGGCGTCCATCTGCGCCTCGATACCGAGGTGGATCGTCTGGTGATCGAGGACGGCGCGGTGCGCGGCATCGTGGTCCGCGACGCCACCGGCCAACACATGATCGCCGCACGCCGTGGCGTGATCCTCGCCACCGGCGGCTTTTCCCATTCCGCCCCCTTGCGGGCACGCCACCTGCAAGCCGCCGCGGGCCTGCTGTCGGCGGTCTGCCCGGCCAACACCGGCGACGGGATCGCGCTGGGTGTCGCGGCTGGCGGCCATATGGGGCCGGAAAACGCGAACAACGCCTTCTGGACGCCGGTATCGCAGTTCCGCCGCGCGGACGGCAGCGCGGCCGTGTTTCCCCATACCGTGACCGATCGCGGCAAGCCGGGGCTGATCGGCGTGGACGGGTCCGGCCGCCGCTTCGCCAACGAGGCAGTGTCCTATCATGAATTCGTGCGCTCCATGTTCCGCGCCAATGATGCGAGCCCGACGATCCCCTGCCATCTGATCTGCGACCGGGCTTTCCTGTGGCGCTACGGCCTCGGCGCGGTCAGGCCGTTCACCCCTGCCCCATTTCTGCGGCATGCGAAGCAGACTGGCTATCTGTGCCAAGCCGACAGCATCGAGGAACTGGCCCGGCAGATCGGCGTCGACCCGGCGGTGCTGGCGGAAACCGTGGACGGCTACAACCGGGATGCGCGCCACGGCCGCGACCCCGCGTTCGGGCGCGGCGAGAACGCCTACCAACGCCACCTCGGCGACGCCGCCCGACAGCCCAATCCCTGCGTCGCGCCGATCGAGACGCCGCCGTATTTCTCGGTCGCGGTCTATCCGGGCGACCTCGGAACCGCGCTCGGGCTGGAAACCGACGGCAGCGCGCGCGTGCTAGGCTCGGACGGGCACCCCGTCGGGCGGCTGTATGCCTGCGGCAACGACATGAACTCGGTGATGAAGGGCGCCTATCCGGGGCCGGGCATCACGCTCGGCCCGGCGCTGACCTTCGGCTACCTCGCGGTCCAGGCACTGCTGGAACAAAATCTCTAAGAGTAAAGAACAATACCCTCACACAACATCAGGAGACAGACATGGAACGCAAAGCTTTCATCCGCAACATCGCCGAGGTCGACTGGCTAGAGTTTCCGGGCCATTTCGGGGGCGCGCTGTCGAAGCCGCTGGTGCATCCGGACAACTGCGGCAGCCAGCAACTTGACTATCGGATTTCCGCCTATCAGCCGAAGGCGCATGTCCAGCTGCACACCCACAAGCTGCAGGAGCAGGTCTACCATGTGCTGGATGGCGAGGGGCTGATGGTGATCGACGGCCAGCGCAGCGTCGTGCGCAAACACGACGTGATCTTCCTGCCGCCCGGCGTTTCCCACTCGATCACCAACAACGGCCTGAACGACCTCGTCTTCATCGTCGTGTCGGGGCCGGTCAAGGACGAGTAGCCGGACGGCGGCGGCGGGCGGTTTCTCTCGCAACCGGAGTGTCGTAAGGATAGGCCGGTATTGACAGAAAACCGGGAGAAGACGGATGGATTTCACCCTCACCGAGGAACAGCGGTCGATCCGCGAGAGCATCCAGAAGATATGCTCGCAGTTCGGCGACGACTACTGGTACGTTCACGACCGCGACCATTCCTTCCCGCACGAGTTCTCCCGCGCCTTCGCCGAAGCCGGCTGGTTCGGCGCCATCTTCCCCGAGGAATGCGGCGGCGCCGGCCTTGGCATGACCGAGGCGGCGATCATCATGATGGAAGTCGGGCGGATGGGCTTCAACGCCTGCTCGGCGTTGCACATGAACATGTTCGGCTGCCAGCCGATCGTGAAGTTCGGCAACGACGAGCAGAAGCGCCGCTTCCTGCCGCCGGTCATCGCCGGGACCGATCGCGCCTGCTTCGGCGTCACCGAGCCCGATGCCGGCCTGGACACCACGCATATCCGCACCTTCGCCACCCGCAAGGGCGACCACTACGTCGTCAACGGCCGCAAGGTCTGGACCTCCACCGCGCAGGAAGCCAATAAAATCCTGCTGCTGACCCGCACCGAGCCGCTGGAGGCCAATGCGCGCTCCTCGGCCGGGATGACGCTGTTCTACACCGACCTCGACCGCGGCAAGGTGGAGGTGCGCGCCATCGAGAAATTAGGCCGCAACGCCGTCGATTCCAACGCGCTGTTCATCGACGGCCTGGAAGTGCCGGTCGAGGACCGCATCGGCGAGGAAGGCAAGGGCTTCCGCTACCTGCTGCACGGGCTGAATTCGGAGCGCATCATCGTCGGCTCCGGCATCCTCGGCGCGGCGCGCTACGTGCTTGAGAAGGCGGTGCAGTACGCCAAGGACCGCGTGGTGTTCAACCGTCCGATCGGCCAGAACCAGGCAATACAGCATCCGCTGGCGGAACTCTGGATCGAGCAGCAGGCGGCGGAGATGATGCTGTTCAAGGGCGCCTCGCTCTACGATGCCGGCCTGGAATGCGGCAACGAGGTCAACGCGGCGAAGTACCTCTGCGCCGAGACATATTTCAAATCCGCCACCCGTGCGGTGCGCACCCATGGCGGCATGGGCTACGCCAAGGAATTCCACGTCGAACGCTATTTCCGCGAGTCGATCCTGCCGCTGGTGGCCCCGGTCAGCCAGGAACTGGTGCTGTGCTACGTCGCCGAACGCGCGCTCGGCCTGCCGAAATCCTACTGACCATCGTGCGGACCGAGGGATGAACCGATAGCGGAGGCGCGGGCAAGCAGGAGACGCCGGGGGGTCGTGACCACCATGCGCCTGTTTGACACAGATCAACGCCGCGCCTCCGCCGCCGGGGCATGCTGCAACATCAGCACCGTCAGGAAAGCAGGCCGATGCCCCCGATTCCAAAGCTTCTGCTCGCCACCGCCGCCCTGCTGGCATTCGGCCTGACCGCACAGGCGGCAGCGCCCAAGGCGGGCGAAGGCACGCCGATAAAGGTCACGCCGGCGATGCGCGGTGCCGGCCAGGCCTCGTCCGGCGTGAAGCTGCTGACACCGCCGCCGGCCACCGGCACGGAAGCGAAGCCGGTCCCCGCCTGGAGCGGTCCGCTGCCCTACCCGATCGTCATCGCCGACCGCCGCAACAACCGGCTGATCGAGATCGCTCCCGACAAGCGGGTGGTGTGGGAGTTCGCCTCGCCCGACCTCGGCATCTATCGCGGCAACGACGACGTGTTCTTCTCCCCCGACGGCAACAGCCTGATGGTGAACGAGGAGGACAATTACGACATCCACATCATCGACTACGCCGCGCGCGAGATCACCTGGAGCTATGGCGAGCCCGACACCAAGGGCACCGGCCCCGGGCAGTTCAACTATCCCGACGACGCGCATCTGCTGGCCGACGGCACCGTGGTGACCGCCGACATCCGCAACTGCCGCATCATGTTCATCGACCGCGACAAGGTCGAGCTGAAGGAACAATGGGGCCAGCCCGGCACCTGCAAACACGACCCGCCGCGCTTCCTGGACCTGCCCAACGGCGTCACCCCGCTGGCCAACGGCGACATGCTGATCACCGAAATCCCCGGCTCCTGGATCACCCGCATCACCCGCGCCGGCAAGATCGTGTGGAGCATGCCCGCGCCGCATGTGCGCTACCCGTCGGACGCCTATCCCACGCATGACGGCCAGGTGATCGTCGCCGACTATTCCAAGCCCGGCCGGGTGGTGATCTTCGATCCCGCCACCAAGAAGGTGACCTGGGAATACAGCGAGAAATCCGGCGAGGGCATGCTCGACCATCCCTCGCTGGCGCTCGAACTGCCGAACGGCAACGTCGTTCTCAACGACGATCTGCGCCACCGCGTGCTGGTGATCGACCGCAAGACCAAGAAGATCGTCTGGCAATACGGCGAAACCGACAAACCCGGCCACGCTCCGGGCTTGCTGTTCAGCCCGGATGGGATGGACATCGACGTCTACCACGACTGGAAGGCGGCGCTCGGCGTCAAATGAGCGTCGCGCGCTTTCTGGCGGCTGTCGCGGTCTTGCTGCTGGCAGCCGGCGCAATGGCGGCCGAGCCGCCGCGCATGCAGGTGGACCCGTTCTGGCCGAAGCCGCTGCCGCACAACTGGATCCTCGGCCAGGTCTCCGGCGTCGCGGTCGACGCGGCGGACAATGTCTGGATCATCCAGCGCCCCGGCAGCCTGACGCAGGACGAGAAGGGCGCGGCGCTGCATCCGCCGCGCAGCATCTGCTGCGTCCCCGCGCCGCCGGTGATCCAGTTCGACCAAGCCGGCAACGTGCTGCGCGCCTGGGGCGGCCCCGGCAAGGGTTACGAATGGTTCGGCAGCGAGCACGGCATCTATATCGACCCGAAGGGCTTCGTCTGGCTCGGCGGCAACGGCGCGGATGACGGTCAGTTGCTGAAATTCACCCAGGACGGCCGGTTCGTGATGCAGATCGGCCACCCCGCGCGCGGCGCCGCCAGCAACGACGTAACCCGGCTGGGTCGCCCGGCCGACGTCGCGGTCGATCCGGCAGCCAACGAGGTCTATGTCGCCGACGGCTACGCCAACCACCGCATCATCGTGTTCGACGCCGACACCGGCGCCTACAAGCGGCACTGGGGCGCCTATGGCGGTCGCCCCGCCGACACCGCGCAACGCTACGACCCGACGGCGCCGCCGTCGCGTCAGTTCGGCAACCCCGTGCATTGCGTGAAGCTGGCGAAGGACGGGCTGGTCTATGTCTGCGACCGGCAGAACGACCGCATCCAGGTGTTCCACAAGGACGGCNNTGGGATCTGGCGCTGTGGCCGGATGCCGGGCAGAGCCTGCTGTTCAATGCCGATGGCGAGAACAACCAGGTGCGCATCCTCCGCCGCGCCGACGGCATGCTGCTCGGCGCCTTCGGCCGCGCCGGCCGGCAGGCTGGCCAGTTCCATTGGGTACACAATCTGGCAATCGACAGCCACGGCAACGTCTTCACCACCGAAGTGGACAA
>PKWQ01000318.1 GCA_003133265.1 Acetobacteraceae bacterium | reverse complement strand
CAGCCAGTCCTGCGAATAGGTGCCCTGGAGGACCCTGATGTCGCCCAGGTCGCCCGATTCCACCATGCGGCGCATGTGCTGCACCATGGGGTAGAAGCGCAGGTTATGGGAGGTGCAGTTGCGCAGTTTCTTCTCTTTGGCGATGGCGACCAATTCCTGGGCCTCGGCGATGCTGGTGGCCAGGGGTTTTTCGCAAATGACGTGCTTGCCGGCGAGAAGCGCGTCCTTCGCCATGGAGAAATGCAGGGCGTTGGGCGTGCAGATGTGAACGGCGTCGACGGCCGGATCTTCCAGGATGCGGTGATAGTCCGCCTCAGTATGCGCGACGCCGAATTCGGCGGCGAGCTGATTGGCTTTCTCGATTTGTGGCTCGCCGATGGCGTAAAGCTCGACGTAGCCGAGCCGGCGAATTGCTTCCAGATGAACCCGGCCGACGAAGCCGGTTCCGAACAACGCGGTTTTGAATTTATGCATAAGTGCCTCGCTAGTACCGAATGTTTAATCTATCGCAAAAACTGGTAAATTGGTATTCACATCGCCATGGTGGTTCGGATCCGTTTCGCTAAAGGTCACAAGCTGGGCAGGAAGCGCCAAAAAAACAGACGGATGGCGCTGGTCCTGGCCGCGCTTCTGCCGCCATCGGCGCTGGCCGCGGCCGTGCTGGCCATTTGGTCCATTGCCGCCGACCTCAACTGGGCCAATAGTTTCGCCATTTCCTCCGGCATTTTCTCCCACTGGCATGTGTGGCTGGCCGCCGCGGTGGCGCTGCAATTGTGCGCGCGCGCGCTGAATCGCTACGGGAAAAGCGGCGACCCGGCGGCGTTCTGATATTCTAAATTCTAGAGACCCGCCATGGCACAGCTCCGGTACACGCGTGGGAGATCTTTTTTCAGCGGTTACTTCACCACCGGCGTGAAGTGGCTGCTGATCGTCAACACGGCGGTCTTCATTCTGACCGGCCTCTTGAGCCCGCAATTCACCAGCGATATCATGCTGCTGGCGCTGGCTCCGGTGGCGGTGGTGAAGCATTTCGCCATCTGGCAACTGGCGACCTACCTGTTCCTGCACGGCGGCGTGTGGCATCTGGTGTTCAACATGCTCACGCTGTGGATGTTCGGCACGCCGCTGGAGCGCGACTGGGGCACCCGGCGGTTCCTGAAGTACTATTTCATCTGCGGCATCGGCGCCGGTCTCTGCGATGTCCTGCTCAACGCCGTCATCGGCAACTGGCATACCAGCACCATCGGCGCTTCGGGCGCGATCTATGGCCTGCTGCTGGCCTTCGGCGTCTGCTATCCCGACCAGACCGTGCTGATGAACTTCCTGTTCCCCATCAAGGCCAAGTACATGGTCATGATCTACGCAGGAATTGAGTTGTGGATGTCGACCGGCGTGAACACCGGGGTCAGCAATATCGCCCACCTGGGCGGCATGGTGGTGGGGTTCGTTTACCTGAAATCGCGCATGCCGGGGATGCGGCTCAAGCTGCCGGACTGGCGCGGCGCGTATCGCCAATGGAAACTGCGGCGCGCCAAGCGGAAGTTCCAGGTCTACATGAAGAAGCACGACCGCGGTCCCTGGGTGAATTAGGCCTGTTACCGGGAAACACTCCGTAACCCGCGTCATGAGCAACTTATCCCGCAACGCCGCGACGTGGAGGAAACATTCCGCCAGTGTTTACCCGGAAACCGGGCGGCGGGCCGTCGCGTCGTTTGATATAGTTACGCTAGAAGTACGCCTATGCGATCCATAAAACTCGTTGTGCCTTGCGCTGCCATGGTTCTGGTGGTGGCCAGCCTGCTGATTGGTCAGACACAGGGTCCGCTGAAGGAACCGGGGGCCACGGTGGCGCGTCCGCGCAACAGCACGGACAGCACTACGGGCAAGGACGCGGAACTCCCCAAGATTCCCTCGAAGCTGAAGAAGGATCCGCAGTTGAACAAGGGCGGCGACGTGGCGCGGTTCCAGACCGACGTGGATATTGTGACCATCGACGCGGCGGTGATCGACAACAAAGGCCGATTCATCCCGGGCATTCCGGCGGGCAATTTCCGCATCCTCGAAGACAATGTGCCGCAGCAGATTCGCAAGGTGGATATGGGCGAAGCGCCGCTGACCATCGCGATGGTGATCGAGTTCAGCAATCGGTTCCAACGGTACTATAGCTACACATGGTTCCAGACGCTGCAACTGGCGTGGGGATTTGCGGAGAGCTTGAAGCCGGAGGATTACGCCGCGGTGGTGGCCTACGACATGCGGACGGAAATCCTGACGGATTTCACCACGGACAAGGCCAAAATCCGCGAAGGGCTGGACCGGTTGAAGATCGCCGCCTTCAATGTGGGTATCGGCGCCCGCTGTCTGGAAATGGCTTTGGCCTACGCGAAAGAGCGCGTGACGTTCGGGCAGCCTATTGGCAGCCGGCAGGGCATTCAGTGGATGCTCGCGGACTCCGAGGTGGAACTGATGGCCGCCCGGCTTCTGGTCCAGCAGGCTGCATGGGTCGCCGACAGCCACCAGCCGATTCGTAACGAGGCGTTCGTCGCCAAGCTGTATGCCACGGAAATGGCCCAGCGTGTCAGCGACCGCGCGCTGCAGATATTCGGCGGCATGGGTTATACGCGGGAAGTGCCGATCCAAAGCTTCTACCGGCAGGTGCGGGTGTGGCGCATCGGACACGGCACATCGGAGATCCACCGTTGGATGATCGCGCGCAATATGCTGAAAAGCTGATGCGGGAAGGCGGGATGGACCTGATCGGCGATCGGACGATCCGTGATCTTTTCGAGGAGCGGGTCGCGCTCTATGGCGATCGCGAGTTCCTCGTTTTCGAGGATCGCAGCGGCGCGATCGAGCGCTACACCTACCGGGAGTTCGACGATCAGGTCAATCGCGTGGCAAACGGTCTGCTCGCCGAGAACATCGCCCGCGACGAGAAAATCATCGTTCACCTGCCGAACAGTCCCGCGTTTCTTGTTACGTGGTTCGCGCTGGCGAAGATCGGTGCCGTCATGGTACCGACAAACACGGCGTACTCGGCCGCTGAAATGCAGTACGTGCTCAATTTCTCCGATGCCACCACGGTGATCACCGAGCCGTCCTTCATGGAGGTTTTCAACGCCGCGCTGCCGGAGTGCCCGAATATCCGCCGCGTGTTCGTTTGCCGAACCGAACAGGCCCCGCCGGGAACCCGTCTATGGGACGATCTGTGGCGGGGGCAGTCGGCCGAGCTGGCGCCGCGTGAGATCGACAACGAGGCCACGGTTATCATCGTCTTCACGTCGGGGACAACAGCGCAGCCGAAAGGGGTGATGCTCACGCACGCCAATTGCCTTTGGTCCGGTGAGCGCGTGACCAAGCACATGCGTCTGGCGCCGGGGGAGCGGAACCTTACGGCCCTGCCGTGCTTTCACGTCAACGCGCTGTCGATCTCGGTGCTTGCATCGCTGACCGCCGGCGCGACGCTGATCCTGCTCGAGGCCTATAGCGCGACATTGTACTGGAGCCAGGTCATCCGGCATCGCGCCAACGTCATCAGCATCGTCCCGGCATTGATGCGAACGATCTACGCGCAACCGCCACGGCCTAACGACCGCGACCACGCGCTTCGCGTCGTTTTCTATGCCATCAATTGCACGGACAAGGAGAAGACGGATTTCGAGGAACGCTTCGGCGTGCAATTGCTGAATGGTTACGGGCTCACCGAGGCGATGACCGTCGTTACCCTGGCACCGCTGGATGGTGACCGCAGATGGCCGTCTATTGGCCTGCCGGCCATAGAACGGCGGATAAAAATCATCGACGAGCAGGGCCAGGACGTGCCGCGTGGCATGGTCGGCGAACTGATGGTCAAAGGCGTACCCGGCCGCACCATCATGAAGGGATACTACAAGAACCCCGAGGCGACCGCCGCGACCGTGCAGGACGGGTGGATGCACACCGGGGACAACGCCTGGAGGGACGAAGCCGGCTATCTCTATTTCTTCGATCGCAAAAAGGACATCATCAAGCGCGGCGCGGAAAACGTCTCCGCCAGCGAGGTCGAGACCGTGCTGATGGAGCATCCCGACGTGCTGGAATGCGCGGTGATCGGTGTCCCGGACCCGATAAAGGACGAGGCGGTGAAGGCGTTCGTGGTGCCACGACCGGGCAGCGCCCTGACGGTGGAGCAGATCGTCGCGTACTGCGCCGGCCGTCTGGCGAAGTTCAAGGTGCCGCAGATCGTGGAGCTGCGCGGGTCGCTGCCGAAGACCTCTATCGGCAAGATCGAGAAGATGGCATTGAAACGTGAAGAGCGGGAGCGGAGGGGAGATGTCGGCTGACGACCCTCCCGGCATAACCACAGGAGATCGCTATGCTGCCGAGCAAGGATGAGATCGTCCAGCGTCCAGAACTGGTCTACCCGATCGGCGAGGTGACCGCGCTGATGTTCCAGCGCTACGCGATTGCCGTGGGCGATCTGAACCCGATCTATTTCGACGACGCCGCCGCGCGCGCGGCCGGGTATCCTGGCATTGTGGCGCCGGCCAATTTTCTGACCTCAGTGCTTGGCTGGCAAGCCGGACCGGCTGAGCCGGACCTGCTCGCCGACGGAACCGAGGCACGCATCCTGGTTCCCGAGATACGCGGCCTGCGGCTGATGGGCGGCGGACACGATCTGACATTCGGCCAGCCCGTGGTGCCGGGTGCCGTTGTCACCGCGCGTCGCAAACTGGTCGATCTGTACGAGCGGCAGGCGAAGTTCGGTTTGCTCACTTTCGCTGTCTCCGACATCGTCTACACGGATCAGCGGGGCGAGCACCTGGTGACGTGCCGCGAAACCGTCATCGCGGCGAAATAGCAAAGGCATGGCAACGAACATGAACCCGAGCGAAATCTTTTTTGAAGACGTGGCCGTGGGTGCGGAGCTTCCCGCGCTGGTGAAGGTGCCAACCACGGTGCAACTGTTCCGATACAGCGCGGTGACATGGAACGCTCACCGCATTCATTACGAGAAGGAATACGCGATCAAGGAAGGGCATCCGGACGTTCTGGTGCAGGCCCATCTGCATGGAGCATTTCTGTTGCAGATGATCGGCGATTGGATGGGGCCGCGCGGCAGGCTGGTTCGTTTCGGCTGGAGCAACCGTGGGCGCGCAATTCCCGGCGATACCCTGACATGCACCGGCCGCGTCATCGACAAGCGCGTCGTTGATGGCCAGCATCTGGTGGACCTCGAAATTGTCGAGACCAACCAGCGCGGCGAGGTGTGCGCGCCAGGCCAGGCGACCGTGGCGCTGCCGTCGCAGGAGGCACGGCAATGAACCAGACGACCTTGCTCGATCTCTATCGCATGATGACGACGATCCGGCGGTTTGAGGCGGTTGCGTGCGAGCAGCTTCTCGCCCGCAAGATCCCCGCTTCGCTGCATGCCTCGACCGGGCAGGAAGCGGTGGCGACGGGCGTTTGCGCGGTGCTCCAGTCCTCCGACATGATCGTTTCCAACCATAGAGGACACGGACACTGCCTGGCGAAAGGCACCGAACCCAGGCTGATGATGGCCGAGCTTATGGGCAAGGCGGCGGGTACCAACAGCGGGCGCGGTGGCTCGATGCATGTGGCCGACCCCAGCCTCGGCATTCTCGGTGCCAACGGCATCGTCGGCGCGGGTCTGCCGATTTCCGTCGGCGCCGCCTACGCCTGTGGCGTGCGCGGGTCCCGCGAGATCGTCGCCTGTTTCTATGGCGACGGCGCCGCCAACGAGGGCGCCTGCCATGAGGCGATGAACATCGCCGCGCTGTGGCGCCTGCCGCTGCTGTTCGTTTGCGAGAACAACGGCTATGCCGAGATGACGCCGCAATCGGCGCACGCGCCGATCCAGAACCTCGCGGTTCGCGCAGCCGCCTATGGGATGCCCGGAGAGACCGTGGACGGCAACGACGTGCTCGCGGTGCGTGCAGTGGCGGAAGTGGCCGCCGAGCGGGCGCGGAATGGCGGCGGACCGACCCTCATCGAATGCAAGACCTATCGGGTACGCGGCCATTTTGAGGGCGACCCGCAGCGCTACAAGCCAGCCGGGGAAGGGGCGGAGTGGAAAAAGCGCGACCCGATCGATCTGTTTCGCGCTTACCTGACCGGCGCTTCCGGTATCGACGCCGCGACCCTCGATGAGATCGACAAACGGGTGGACAGCGTCATGGCGGAGGCGGTCGCCTTCGCCGAGGCGGCGGAACTCCCGGGCGCCGACGAAGTGGCGCGCCACGTCTACGCGGAGGCCGGAAGAAATGCGTGAGCTGAAATATTGGCAGGCCGTCAACGAGGCGCTGACCGAGGAAATGGCGCGCGATGACACCGTAACGCTGGCCGGCGAGGACGTCGCCGCGCCGGGCGGCCCGTTCGGCGCAAGTCGCGGATTGCTGGAGAAGTTCGGGCCATGGCGGGTCAAGGACACGCCGATCAGCGAGTTGACCATCGCCGGACTTGGCGTCGGTGCCGCGCTGGCCGGGCTGCGGCCGATCGTGGAAATCATGTTTTTTGATTTTGTCAGTCTGGCGATGGACCAGATCGTCAATCAGGCCGCGAAATTCTCTTACATGTCCGGCGGCAGACAGCGGGTGCCGATGACAATTCGCACGCTGTGCGGCGCCGGGCGCAACAACGGACCGCAGCACAGCCAGAGCCTGGAGGCGTGGATCGGCCATGTGCCGGGTCTTAAGCTGGTCTGGCCGTCGNNCGAAAGGCTTGCTGAAGGCCGCCGTGCGCGACGACAACCCGGTTATTATCGTCGATAGCCTCAGCCTGTGGAATTCCAAGGGCCCGGTGCCGGAGGGCGACTATGTGACGCCCATCGGCAAGGCGGACGTCAAGCGCCGCGGTACCGACGCGACGGTGGTTGCCATCGGCAGCATGGTGCATCGGGCGCTCGACGCCGCCGAACATTTGTCCGCCGACGGGATCGAACTGGAGGTTGTCGACCTTCGCTCGATTTCCCCGCTGGACCACGACACCATCCTGGAATCCGTCGCCAAAACCCACCGTCTGGTCATCGCGCACGATGCGGTAAAACCCTTCGGGTTCGGCGCCGAGATCGCCGCGATGGTGGCGGAGGACGCATTCGAACATCTTGCCGCGCCGATCAAACGAGTGGCTGCGCCGTTCGCGCCAGTCCCGTTCAGTCCGTCGCTGGAGCAAGCCTATTTTCCGCAGGCGGACGCCATTGAAGCGGCCGTTCGTTCTGTACTTCGACGGGGTTAACAATTATGGCTGCTGACATCTCGATGCCCTCCCTGGGAATGACCATGGAGGAAGGCCGCGTTGTGGCGTGGCGGGTCAAGGAAGGCGATGTCGTCGCCCGCGGCCAGGTTCTCGTCGATATAGAATCGGAGAAGACCGCCTTTGAAATGGAGGCGCCGGCTGACGGCGTCGTTGGAAAAATTCTGGTTCCAGACGATGCCGTCGTTCCGGTCGGAACCAAGCTTTGCTCCATCCTGTCCGCCGGAGAATCCGGCTAAGACCATCAGTAGTGGTATGGCCAACTGCTCATCAGATGCTGCCCGACGCCGTCGGTCGAGCGTCTTTGATGGACGTCCAGCATGCGTACCAGCCAGGCCCTTGTCTCGCGCGGATCGATCACGTCCTGCGCCAGGAAGTAGCCGGCCAGATCGTAGGCGCTGGCGTCCCGCCCCACCTCGGCCAGCAGCGTCTTGAACCGCTCCGGGTCGTCCTGGTGGCTTATGCCATACACCACGTTCACCGCCACGGCGGGGTCCATGAAGCTGATGTCGGCGCTGTACCAGGCCGCGATCTCGTCGGCGTTGCCGCCCATGTTGATGTAGGCCTGCCCGTAGCTTTTGCGCATGATCACGTTGAGCTTCGGCACGGTGGCCATTTCCAGCGCGTGGTTGAAGTTCATGATGTGCCCGGCCAGCGCGCCCCGCTCGCCGCCGACGCCGACCAGGAATCCCGGCACGTCGGTCAGGAAGATCAGCGGGATGTTGAAACCATCGCACAGCGCCACGAAACTGGTTGCCTTGCGGCAGGCCGGCGGGTCCATCGCACCGCCCTTGAACATCGGGTTTGAAGCTATGATGCCGACAGTGCGCCCATCGATGCGCGCCAGCCCGGTTTCCAGCACCCGCGCGAACCGCTGCTTGAGCGGGAAATAGCTGCCGCGATCGACGATGAGGTCGATCACCTTGCGCACGTCGTAGACCTTGCTGCGCGCCTCCGGCACGATCTCCAGCATCTGCGCCATGTCATCGCCGGAGCCGGCCGGCACTTCCGCGCGCGGCGGGGCCTGCATGGCGTGGCTCGGCAGATAGCTCAGCAGGCGCTTGATCGCATCCAGCACTTCCTGGTCGGTGTCGTAGGCGCGGTCCACCTCGCCGGTCACCTCGCTGCGCATCTTCCAGCCGCCCAGCTCCTCCGGGTCCACGTCCTCGGATATGGCGATCTTGGTCACGCGTGAGCTGGACACCGCCATGATCGCGCCCTTGCGCATCAGCACGATGTCCGACATCGCCGCCTTCCAGGACGGCGAGCCGTAGCTCTGGCCGAGGATGGCGGTGATCCACGGGCTTTGCCGGCGCCGCTCGTAAATCTGGTGGCTGCGCGTGCGCGCGATGCCGCGCGCGCCCATCACATCCGGTATCCGCGCGCCCCCGGCTTCGGCCAGGATCACCATCGGCATGCCATGCTTGGCGGCGTTCTTGCGCACATGCTGGAATTTGGCACTGGCGATCGGCGCGCTGGAGGCACCCATGGTGGTGAAGTCATAGGCCAGGATGCCGACCGGCCTGCCATCGACGCGGCCATAGCCGGTGACGACGCCGTCTCCGGCCGATCGGTCCCGGTCCTCCGCCCGCTCCGACACCGCAAACAGTCCCACTTCCTGAAAACTGCCGGGATCGACCAGGTAGTCGATTCGCTGGCGCGCATTCAGCAGGTCCGCGTCGGCGAATTCCTTGAGTTTCCGAGCCGATCCCATCGCCAACGCGCGGCGCCGGCGCTTGTCATGCTCCGCGATCCTGTCCTCGAACGGCATCGTGTCCCCCGGTCTGCTGAGCGTCTTTGCACGATGGCCAGGGTCAGCCGTCGCGGCAAGCGGAAATCCCGCCTCTTTCTGGCCCGGTTTGATCGAAATCAATGCGGATGATGGCCGACTCTGGCTGGTTGTGGGTCGATCGGCCCGGATTGGCGGATGCAGCCGGGTGGGTCGGCGCGCACGACCGCCATCGGGTCTGTCGGGCGTTCTTGAGGGGGAGCATGATGGCATCGGCGGCTCGCTCGGTTCTGTATGTACGGCTACCGTGCTGGAAGATCTATCCGGGTGGCGTGGTCTATGTCGCAGACCACATACACAAGCTCCGACCGGATATCTCGCAG
>PKWQ01000295.1 GCA_003133265.1 Acetobacteraceae bacterium | reverse complement strand
GCATGGCCGCCACCTCGATGCCCGCCGCCACGCTGACGGCGCTGGACGTATTGCGCGCCGGCGGCAACGCGCTGGACGCGGCCATCGCGGCGGTTGCCGTGCTCGGGGTGATCGAGCCGCAATCGACCGGCATCGGCGGCGACTGCTTCTGCCTGTATTCCCCCGCCGGCTCCGGCAAGGTGATCGCGCTGAACGGCTCCGGCCGCGCCGCCGCCGGCTATTCGATCGACTGGTTCGAGAGCCAGGGCATCACCGCCATCGAAAACACCAGCCCGCACGCCGTCACCATCCCCGGCGCGGTCAATGCCTGGGACACCCTGCTCGCCGCGCACGGCACCAAGGGCCTGGACGAGCTGCTGCAACCGGCCATCCGCTTCGCCGCCGAGGGCTGGCCGGTGCATGACAAGGTGTCGTGGGACTGGCAGCGCACCGAAGACAAGCTGCGCAAGAACGGCGCGCACGCGTTCCTGCCGGGCGGCTCGGCGCCGAAGCCCGGCGACCGCTTCGTCAACGCGCCGCTGGCACAGACGCTGCGCGCCATCGCCAAGGGCGGCGCGAAGGCATTCTATGAAGGACCGATCGCCGCCGGCATGATCGCCGCNNCCGCCGAACGGTTCCGGCCTGCTGGTGCTGATGCTGATGGGCATCCTCGGCGGCTTCGAGACGCCCTCGGAAGGCCCGCTGTCGGCGCTGCGGTTCCACCGCCATATCGAGGCCGCGCGCCTGGTCTATCGCGACCGCGACGCCTTCCTGGCCGATCCGACCCAAGTGGACGTCCCCGTCGCCCGGCTGACCAGCCCCGATTACCTCGCCGGCCTGCGCTCGCTGATCGACGACACCAAGGCGATGCGCCAGATGCCCGCGCCCGGCGAGGCGATGCTGCCGCCGCACAAGGACACGGTGTATCTCACCGTGGTGGACCGCGACGGCAATGCGTGCAGCCTCATCAACTCGCTGTTCGAGAGCTTCGGTTCCGGCATCCTGGCCGAGGGGTCCGGCGTGATGCTGCAGAACCGCGGCTTCGGCTTCCGGGTCGAGCGCGGCCATCCCAACTGCATCGCGCCGAACAAGCGGCCGATGCACACGATCATCCCCGGCATGGTGATGCAGAACGGCGAGGCGGTGATGCCGTACGGCGTCATGGGCGGGCATTTCCAGCCGATGGGCCACAGCCTGTTCCTGACCAACATGCTGGAGTTCGGCCTGGACATCCAGGAAGCCATCGACCTGCCGCGCCTGTTCCCGTTCAAGGGCAAGGTGCAGATCGAGCGCAGCGTCCCCGCCGATCTGGTAGACCGGCTGTCGCGCATGGGCCACGAGATGGAGCTCACCGAGCGCCCGCACGGCGGCGGGCAGGCGATCTGGATCGACCGCAAGCGCGGCGTGCTGGTCGCCGGCTCGGAGCCGCGCAAGGATGGGCTGGCGCTGGGGTATTGATTTCGGGGGGATCGAGCATGACCGAACCGTGTGACCTGACCGCGACCGAGGCACGATTCCTGATCGGCGCCAAGAAGCTGGCGCCGAGCGAACTGCTGGAAAGCTGCATCGCCCGCATCGAGGCGGTCGACCATGCCGTCAACGCCATCCCGGAGCGCGACTTCGCCCGTGCCCGGATAGCGGCGAAGCGCGCGGACGAGGCGGTGGCGCACGGCGCGGAATTGCCGGCGCTGCACGGGCTGCCGATCGGCATCAAGGATCTGGAGGACGCGGAGGGCCTGCGCACCACCCACGGCAGCCCGATCTTCCGCGACTATGTGGCTCCCGCCGATCAGGGCGTGGTCGCTTCGGTGCGCGCCGCCGGGGCGATCGTGCTGGGCAAGACCAACGTCCCGGAGTTCGGCGCCGGCGCCAACACCCGCAACGTCGTCTACGGCGTGACCGGCAACCCATTCGATCCGACGAAATCCGCCGCCGGTTCCTCCGGCGGCTCGGCGGTGGCGTTGGCCACCGGCATGGTGCCGCTGGCCACCGGATCGGACACCGGCGGCTCCTTGCGCAACCCGGCCGCCTTCAACGGCATCGTCGGCTTCCGCACCACGCCCGGCCTGGTGCCGAACGAGAAGCGCGGCATCGGCTGGACCTCGCTGTCGGTGCTGGGGCCGATGGCGCGCACCGCGATCGACGCCGCCCTGCTGCTGTCGGCGATGGCCGGCGACGACAAGCGCGACCCGCTGGCGACCACGATCGACGGCCGGCAGGTCCGCAGGCCCGAGGATTTTTACCCCATCGCGCCGGCCGACCTGTCGCGGCTGCGCGTGGCGCTGACCCCGGATTTCGGCTTCGCGCCCACCGAGCGCCACATCGCCGAAATGTTCGCCGAAAAGACCGGCCTGTTCCGCCACGCCTTCGCCGCCGCCGAGGACACCACACCGGATTGCCGCGACTGCGACGAGGCGTTCGAGGTGCTGCGGGCGCAGAACTTCCTCTCCGCCCATTACGAGAAGACCCGCACCCGGCCGCAGGACGTGGGGCCGAACATCATCGCCAACGTGGAGGAAGGGCTGCGCTATTCGGCGCTGGACGTGGCGCGGGCGCAGGCCAACCAAACCGCCTATTACCGCCGCTGGCAGAGCTTCTTCGACTCGCATGACGTGATCCTGACCCCGGCGATCACCATCAGCCCGCGCTCCTGGCGCGAGCTGTATCCCGCCGAGATCGACGGCAAGCCGACGCGCACCTATTTCCACTGGCTGGCGCTGGCCTACGCGGCGACGCTGGCCGGGCATCCGGCGATCTCGATCCCGGTCGGGCGCGACCGCCTCGGGATGCCGTTCGGCTTGCAGATCGTCGGCCCGCGCGGCGGCGACGCCAAGGTGCTGGCGGTCGCGGTGGCGCTGGAGAAGCTGCTGGCCGGCGACCCGCGCACCGCCCGCCCGGTGCCCGATCTGGCGGCGCTGAAGGCGGCGCGGCCGATCAGCGACAGCCCGAACTTCCTGGGGTTCGGCTGAAGCGGAGAGCGCCTACGCCTTGCCGCCGGTGAACGCGTTGAACGTAATCAACGTGTAGGTGTCCTTCACCCCTGACAGGGTTTGGACGCGCTCGGTGACGAACTTCCCGGTGTCCTGGTCGGGTTCCAGATAGAACTTGCCCAGCAGATCATACTGGCCGGAGGTGGAATACAGCTCCGACAGCTCATCGATGCTGTCGGCGGCCTCCTGCGCCACTTTGTAGGCCTGTCCCATCTCGCATTTGATTTGGACGAAGATCGCGCGCATGCCGCCTCCTTACTCTGTCGCCGCAGCATGCCACGTCGGCGGCGCATTTGGCCCACTCGTTCTGCATGATCAGCAACATGCCGAAGCCCAGCTTCGCCATGATCTCCGACGATTCGGGGCTGACCGAAGAGGCGTAGAACCGCCGTTCCGGGTGCGACATCGCGCGCGGGCGGATCGAGGTGCGCGGGATCTGGTAGTACTGCCCGTTCCACTCGAAACTGTCTTGCGACAGCGCCATCTGCACGATCTGGGCGCATTCGACGAAGCGGGCGCGCGCCTCGTCCTGCGGGATGCGGAAGCCCTGGTACTCCACGCTCGCGGCACCGCGGCCGAAACCGATGATGGTGCGTCCGCCGGACAGGATGTCCAGCAGCGCGATCTCCTCGGCGACCCGGATCGGGTCGTGCCAGGGCAGCACGATCACCGACGTGCCCAGCGTGATGCGTTTGGTGCGGCCGGCATAATAGGTCAGCAACTGGACCGGCGACGGGGTCATCGCATAGCCGGTGAAATGATGTTCCAGCGCGAACAGCGAATCGAAGCCCAACGGCTCCACCAGATCGCCCAGCGCCAGATGCTCGGTCACCAGCGCCGCATCCGACACCCCCGGCTTGCTCAGCATGTTCAGCGCCATACCGACTTTCATGGTTCGTCTCCCCTGTTTTCGTGGCCCCTCCGGCGTTCCGCCGGATCGGACGATGCAACGCGTTGGCTCAATTCCGGTCTGCGACCAGCATCGCATGACAGTTTGAGCTGGATCAAATCTTCGGTCCCGAACGAACCCCCGGCCAGCAAACCGGCCATGCCCGATCCATGCCGGGGTGACGCGGCGCGCGTCTGATGCCTATCCTGGCAGCGAATTCGGATCGGGGGACAGCACGATGGATTTGGCACCGTCACGCAAGGGCCGCATCACCAAGCGCATGGGGGGGCGTATCCTGGCCGACGCGCTGGTGGCCCAGGGGATCGACCACGTCTTCGCCGTACCGGGTGAGAGCTATCTGGACGTGCTCGACGGGCTGTACGACGTTCACCAGAAGCTGAAGCTGGTCACCTGCCGGTTCGAGGCCGGGGCGGTGAACATGGCCGAGGCCTATGGCAAGATCACCGGTCGCCCGGCGGCGGCCTTCGTCACCCGCGGCCCCGGTGCCTGTCACGGCGCGATCGGCGTGCATGTGGCGATGCAGGACAGCACGCCGATGCTGCTGTTCGTCGGCCAGATCCCGTTCGAGGACACCGACCGCGACAGCTTCCAGGAAGTCGATTACCGCAAGATGTTCGCCCCGCTGGCCAAATGGGTGACGCAGATCGACATGGCCAAGCGCATCCCCGAACAGGTCGCCCATGCCGTCGATGTCGCCACCTCCGGCCGCCCCGGCCCGGTGGTGATCGCGCTGTCGGAGGAGATGCAGAAGCACATCGCCGAGGTTCCCGATCTGCCGCGCGTGCCGGTCTCCGTGGCCCATCCCGATCCGGCGGCGATGGGACGGATGCAGGCGATGCTGGCGCGGGCGAAGAAGCCGCTCGTCATCGTCGGCGGCTCCTGCTGGAGCGCGCGGGGCCGCGCGGCGCTGCGGGAGTTCCTGATCGGCAACGCGCTGCCGGTCACGGTCGGCTTCCGCCGTCAGGCGCATTTCGATGGCACGCTGGACAATTTCGCCGGCGATCTCGGTGTCGGCGCCGATCCCGGGCTGATCGGCAAGGCGAAGGAAGCCGACCTGATCCTGGCCATCGGCTCGCGCCTCGGCGAGGCGGTCACCCAGGGCTATACGCTGTTCGATCTGGCCGGCGACACGCCGATCATCCAGATCCATCCCGACGGCGCGGAGATCGGCCGGGCCGTCGTCGTCCGGACGTTCGGGTCGGCGCCGCGTCCGGAGGGCGCGGTAATGCTCACGACGGCCGACGGCCGGATCGCGGGCTCGGTGAGCGGCGGCTGCGTCGAAGGGGCCGCCTTCGAGGAGATACAGAGGGCCCGAGCGACCGGCCGCTCACGGGTGGTCCGCTATGGCATCACCGACGAGCAGGCGTGGGACGTGGGGCTCGCCTGTGGAGGCACGATCGACGTGCTGATCGAGCCGGTGGTACCCCAGGCCGCCGAGGCTGCGGCGCGAGCGGTGGCGGGGGCTGACAGAATCGGCGGTCGGGCCGTAGTCACGCCACTTCCCGCCGACTCGCCCGGGCTGAAGACCGGGCCACATCCGCCCGGCGATGGCGAGCCACCAGCGCCGGCGCTCGTCGCGTGGGAGGACGGGCGCCTAGACGGTACGCTCGGCGACCCGTCGCTCGACGCCGTGCTCGTTCGGCTGACACTCGAATCACTAGCCAGCGGAACCTCGCGAACGGTCGAGCTCGCGGGTCGATCGCTCTTCATCGAGGCCTTCCCGACCCGGCCGAGGCTCATCGTCGTCGGCGCGGGGCAGGTCGCAATCCCCCTCGTCTCGATCGCCCGCACGCTCGGGTACGAAACGATCGTCGTCGACGGCCGGCCGGCGTTCGCCACCGAGGAGCGGTTCCCCGACGTCGATCGGCTCGTGGTGGGCTGGCTCGACGAGGTGGCGGACGCGATCGGACTCGGCCCGTCCGACGCGGTGGTAGTCCTGTCGCACGACGTGAAGTTCGACGAGCCGGCGATCGTGACCGCTCTCGCCCGCGGCTGCCGGTACGTCGGCGCGATCGGGGCGCGCAAGAGGCTGGCCGATAGACGAGAGCGCATGGTCGCAGCCGGGGCTCGGCGGGAGGACCTCGATCGGCTGCGCAGTCCGGTTGGCCTGGACCTCGGCGGACGTGCACCGGCCGAGATCGCGCTCGCGATCATGGCCGAGATCGTGGCGATGCGCTACTTGGGAACGGGGCTGCCGTTGTGCGAAAAGGCCCGCGCGAAGAGCGGCCCGGATTCCTCGATGGTCTCCTCTGTCCCGGCCCCCGGCGGGTGATAGGAGCTGGCCGGGTAGCCGCGATCGTGCTCGCGGCCGGCGCCTCGTCGCGATTCGGGGGCACGAAGTTGCTCGCATCGCTCCGAGGCCAACCCTTGCTCCAGCACGTGCTCGACGTGGTGTCGGTGGCCGGGTTCGCGGAGATCATCGTCGTCCTTGGTCACAACGCCGACGAGATCGAGAGGCGTCTGCTGTGGCGGTCTGAGCGGTGTGTGCGCAATCCGGATCCGGACGCCGGCCTGTCCAGCTCGCTCCGCGTCGGGCTCGACAACCTGAGTCCGGCCAGCGAGGCCGCGCTCATCCTCCTCGGCGACCAGCCGCTCGTGCGAGCGGAAGTGGTCGAGAGCCTGCTGGCCGGCTTCAGCTCGTCGGCCCTGCCCATAGTGGTGCCTCGATACAAGGCCGGCGGCGGCGCCAATCCGCTGCTGATCCATCGCCTGGCTTGGCCGCTCGCACGCGAGGCACGGGCAGATCGCGGCCTTGGGCCCGTTCTGCGCGACCACCCAAACCTTGTCGTCGAGATCGACGTCGAAGGCTCGAACCCGGACATCGATACCCCGGAAGAACTCGCGGCGCTGGAGGCCTCCCCGGACCGGAGAGGCGGCTGGATTCCCCCACTCGTCCGCCGAACCTGCACACACCCTCCGAGGAGAACCGACACGCACCCCGACCGAAGTCTCCAGCTCGCATCAGTCCCGAACCTTCGCGACGTGGGTGGCCTTACCACGGCCGACGGGCGCCGCGTCCGAACGGGACTCCTCTTTCGCTCGGCCGCTCTCGACCGGCTGGAAGGCGCGGATGCGGTGGAATTCGCCCGGCTGCGCATCCAAACGATCTACGACTTCCGCACGGAGACGGAGCGGACCGACCGGCCCGATCGGGTGCCTGCCGACACGCGGTACGTGGTAGCCGACGTCCTGGACGGCCTGGCGGGCCACACGCCCGGCCAGATCCAGGAGGCCATGCGCAATCCCACCGTCGCTCGAGAGGTGTTCCGTGACGGCAAGGGTGCGGCGATGTTCGTCGCTCAGTATCGGGCGTTCATCAGCCTCGACAGCGCACGAGGTGCGTTCGGTCGAGTGTTCAGAGATCTCGCCGACGAGGGGTGCCGACCGGCTTTGATCCACTGCATGGGCGGCAAGGATCGAACTGGCTGGGCAGCGGCATCGCTACTGCTACTGCTTGGTGTGCCAGCTGATCTGGTGATGGCGGATTTCATGGCCAGCAACGCGCATCTGCAGCCGATGTTCCAGTCTTTTTTCGACGACTTCGCGGCTCGCGGCGGCGATCCCGATCTCATCGCCGAGTTCCTCTGGGTCCGCCCGGAGTATCTCGAATCCGC